>PWZK01000303.1 GCA_003567495.1 Candidatus Brocadiaceae bacterium | reverse complement strand
CCTGTGCGACGACACGTTCTGGATGCGCAATATCGCAACAGGCAGCCGACATGTTACTGAAATTCTTGCCGAAAGATTTGAAATCGGGTTTGAACAGGCGGAACAGGCGAAAAAAAACATTTCCGCTTCACCTGTTACAAAGGAAATGATGGGTATTGTAAACCCCGGCATCAACGATCTTGTGAGAAAGCTCAAAGTCAGCATTGAATACATGGATCGGGCGGAAAAGAAAACTCACTTTGATAAGGTTTATGTGTTTGGTGGAGGCCGGCGGCTTCCGGGAATGAAGGAAAAGATACATCGCCTGTCCGGCCAAACGGGTTGGTCTCTTTCAGATTTTAGCAGGATAACACTGTCTTCCGGAGCCGATCGCCGGGAGGTGATGGGGAACATTGATCGTCTTGCCGTTGCGCTGGGCGCTGGCATAAAAGCACTTGGAAAAACTCCGTTTGAATTTTCTTTTGCACCCAGGGCCGCTGCGCGCGGTGCGAGCCTGGTCGGCAAAAAGCCTGTCGCCATAGCCGCGGCGTTGTTTTTGTGGCTCGTTCTCGGAGGGCTGTTTTTTGCCATAACTTTTGCCGAATCCAGGCTTCAGGATGCCGTTGTTTCGGCAAATGTTGCAGCGTGGCAGTATACCGAGCAAAACCATAAATTTGCAGAACTAACTGATCTTGAAGGGATAAAAGCCGAACTCGACTGGCTGTTGGCTCTGCCTGAAGGTAGAGCTCAGGCTGCTGAAATCGTATCCGAAGTCGGTGTTGTGTTTGCTGAAGCAAATGAAAGCGACGGGCTCCAAAGCAGCTTTAAAATTCGGAACCTTCATATAGCCCGAAGCGCATCTGACGGGGAGCCTGGCAGCCGGCCGGAATTTGATGTTAATATTTACGCCGGAGTGCGTGGGGAAGGGCTGGAAGAGTCGGTTGCACTGAGGGAGATGAGACTTGCCATTCTGGACAATCTGAGTTACAGGTCGACCCTAAGCCGAATGAGAGGTGTGGCGCAATTTACAAAAAATGAAGAGAGGGTGGAGATCGTCGGGGCACATCAGGACAAACGTCTCCAGGCCGGTGACCGGATTTATATTGAAAACGACGGGGTGTTTTATGAAGTGAAAAAAGTTGTCAGCGGCTCTGAATTTTTACTTGACCGTGCTTACGCCGAAGATGATTCCGAGAGCTTTTTTATTGCCACGCGGTGCCGGATGGAGAGTTGGGGTCACGAAGATCTTACCTTCAGGATATGGCTTTCAACACCGGCCGAGGGAGTGTTTTCGCTTTCAATAAGATGAATGAATGAGGCACAGACTCGTTATGTTTACACACAAGACAAAGCGCATCTTTGATACCGTCGCCATGCTTGTCATATGGGCTGGAGCTATAGCATTTGCCTTGCTGGGTGTTTTTCCTGCTCACCAAAATTTTTCCGAAGCACTGGCGGAGATTCAGGTAGCCGAAACAACTCTTCGTCAAAGACTTGAAGGCGCCATGATACCTTCGAAAGGTGCTATTGAGTCCGCAGGAGATGCCGCTGGCGGGTTGACAGAAGAATTACGTGCCGCCCGGGAGTTCTACGCACGCATACAGCGTAACGCAATTGAACGCGACATTCTTGAAAGCAGTTCCGACGACCCTTATATCGTGGCGGCCAACTTCAGGCGGTTGAGGCAAACGCTTGAGGAAAAAGCCGGGGTGCGGGGTTTTTTGGAGCTTGGCGATGTTGTGGATTGGCCGGATGGCAGTCCGGCAGTCGGGCAAATTCCTTTGCTCGAAAAAAAAACCTCTGTCGCAAAGTCTCTGGTGAACATATGCGTAGACGATAACCAGCGGCCGTCTGTCAGGATACGCTCTATGACCGTTGGCGATCCTTACAGTCCCGCGAGTTTTCCCGAACGCTATGACACGGGTGGTGAGGGGGCGGAGTTCCGTATTCTGCCCGTTGTTGTTGATTTGAGCTTACCTGTGGGCTCACTGGGACAAATTTTTACCGAATTGCTTACTGTCGATCGCGATGAGAGCCGGCCTTTAGTGGCTTTGCGATCTGTAGGTGTGGCCGGAGCGGGTGAGAAGAGGGTTGATTTGAGGATTGAGCTGAACGTTCTGGATTTTTCGTTGTCTGATCAGCCAGTATTATAAGTGAAACACCAGTTAATACAACCACATAAGGCTTTTGAAATAAGCGGTTATAACCTGAAAAATGGAAAAAAAACATATAATCGGCCTTCTGGTAGTTGTTATCTTGACCTTCCTTGCCGTTTCTGGCTGGGGTTATTTCGTTGTGATAACCCGGCTCAGTGATACCGCACGGGAAGTGGAGTCCCTCGCCGATGCTTTGGTGGAGGAGCTTGAGGATGATGGTGACGTTCCAAATGTCGTAAGTGATATAACAGATTACAGGGACCATGCAGACGAAATGATCCGGCGTTGGCGTCGCAGTCCCGGGTTATCCGATAAGGGATTTTCTGATACTATTTTCGAATAATTGAATGCCCAAACCCGGACAAGCGGAATCTGGAATTAGTATCTTATTTGTAATTATCTTGTTTTATTGGCAAATAGATTAATATGAGACGCTGTAAGTGTCGTTGAAATAAAAAATTAGGAATTAGAAATTAGGAATGAGGAATCAACGGCAACGGCGGGACGGCAATTAAGAATTAGAAATGTGGAATT
>PWZK01000029.1 GCA_003567495.1 Candidatus Brocadiaceae bacterium | reverse complement strand
TTGCCAAAAAGGCGCGAAACATTTATCGTCGCATACGCCGAAAAGCCGCCAACCTGCTCAAAACAGTGCAGGAAAACGTCGCCGGCGTGCATATAGTAAAATCCTTTGCCCAGGAAGACAGAGAGATCGACTCATTCGGCACCGAAAACAGAGCCCACCGTGACACCACCGTAGAGTCAGTAAGGCTTCTTAGTATCTTCCAACCATCGATGATCTTCCTCACCGGGGTGGGCATGCTAATAATCTATTCTTACGGCAGCTACCTGGTAATAAACGGAGCGCTGAGCGTAGGCGTGCTGGTGATGTTTAACACGTTTCTCGCCCAGTTCTATGCGCCCGTACGACAGCTCTCGCAACTAACAGACTCTTTCCAGCGCGCCGCGGTCTCATCTGAACGCGTCTTCAACATAATAGACGCACCCTCGGATGTCACCGATCCACAGGATGCAAAAAAACTCGAACATGTCGAGGGACATGTCGAGATCCGAAACGTAGATTTCTCTTATGAAAAAGGCGAACGCATTCTGAAAAATATAAATATGGACGTAAAGCCGGGGGAGATAATAGGGCTCGTGGGGCAGACGGGTTCCGGAAAGAGCACGATTGTAAAGCTGCTGGCGCGTTTTTATGATCCGGATAAGGGATGCATAATGCTGGACGGAATTGACATAAGGGAACTGAGCCTCAAGCATCTTCGACGCAACATCGGCATGGTTTTGCAGGAAACGTTCCTGTTTACAGGCTCACTGCGTGAAAACATATCTTACGGCAATCCGGATGCAAAACTGGACGAGATAATTGCAGCGGCCAGAGCGGCGAATGCGCACGATTTCATAATGGACCTGCCCGACGCCTACGATACGCGTGTAGGCGAACGCGGTGTGGGGCTTTCGGGCGGAGAAAAACAGCGCATCTCCATCGCGCGTGCAATACTGAAAGACCCAGCCATACTTATACTCGACGAAGCCACCTCGGCGGTGGATACCGCCACCGAGGCCATGATACAGGAGGCGCTCGACAGGCTGATGAAGGGCAGAACCACTTTCGCAATAGCACACCGGCTTTCCACTCTCCAGAATGCAGACCGCCTTGCCGTGCTTGAGTCCGGCGAGATCGTGGAAACCGGCACGCACGGGGAACTTCTCTCAAAAGAGAACGGTATATACAGAAACCTGGTGGAGATCCAGGATTTACTCTCCGGGAAATAGGCCGCTTATTTCATAAACCAACAACCACAAAATGAGCAAAGATAACTTAGAAAGAGCAAAAAACGTGTTGCAGGTAAAAGAAAGGGAATATCTGGATTTCGATGCGAGTTCCGATCAGGTCAGGCTAAGCCGTCGGTCCGACGAACACCGGCTGTTGCTGCATGTTAACGATAAAAAATATGAAATCGGCCGCGTAGCAAATGCCTTTCCGCTCTCGGCGGGCCTCAAACGTATCGTGTTTTTCAACCAGCACGGTGAAGAAATAGGCGTACTTAAAGCGGCTTCCGGGCTTGACGACAACTCGCTTTGCATGCTCAGAGAAGAGCTTGACAGAGCTTATTTTATGCCTGTTATTGAGGCTATCTACGGAATAGGCGATCATCTCGGCCTGGAACTCTGGGACGTGCTTACCAACAGGGGCAGGCGGAGCTTTGAAGTGCGCCAGCCGAGAAAGAACGTCCGGATGATCAGCCCCGGTCGAATAATCATAAAAGACGTTGACGGCAACCGGTATGAGGTGAAAGGATGGCAGAAGATGGATAAAAAAAGCATTTCTCTGCTGATGCGCCACCTGTAGGCGCTTAATGCCGCAACATCGACAAGAAATTGTCGATGTGCTCAAAAATGATGTCGTTTGCCTTATGTCGTTGGTCTTTGCCGTTGCCGGGAACGCGGGCGTCCCCGCCTGCCTGCCTGCGCCGTAGCGCGGCAGGCAGGCATGCCGTTAGTGCGGACGAGACGTCCGCGTTCCCGGGGAAGACGTGGTTCACTGAATATATACCACCATGCTCTGGACTTTTTCTCTCAGACGGGTTACAATAGTGTCGGCGTTTGGGTAGAGCACTGAAGGGGCGTTGCTGGGTCTTGAGCGTAAATTGCCATTATCACATACTGGAGGCTCGACAGGGAAAAGAGAAAATGACAGTGGAAACAGAAAAAATCACATTCGCGACGCAGGAAGAGCTGAGCGTGGTTGATGTTACCGAAAACCTGGCGGATATCCTGGCCGATTCCAGTGTTTCCAGCGGTATCGTCACCGTTTTTGTGCCCGGCTCGACCGGCGGGTTGACCACAATAGAGCATGAACCCGGCCTGGTCCAGGATCTCTCCGAGTGGTTCGAACAGCATGTGCCCAACGACCACCGTTATCATCACGAAGAAAGATGGCATGACGGCAACGGGCACTCACACGTGCGGGCAAGCCTCGTCGGCCCATCGGTTGTCATCCCTTTTCGAGACAGGCACCTGATGACCGGGACCTGGCAGCAGATAGTGTTTGTGGATTTCGACGTCAGGGCACGCGAACGAGAACTGATCGTCCAGATCGTAGGCGATTGACCGCACGCCTTTTCAGCAAACGCCATCCTAATGCACCTGTTGCAACTACAATAAACGTTAGAGACAGAGGAAAACTACGATGAAAAGACACCTTCAAATCAATAAGATACTTAAAACACGTTTTATCG
>PWZK01000232.1 GCA_003567495.1 Candidatus Brocadiaceae bacterium | reverse complement strand
CGCTCCGTCCACAGGTATGATAGCCTCAGCAATTTCAGATATCAAATCGCTTCCCTGATGAACCAGCCCCATCTTGATTCCAAAAGCACACGGGCCTATAGATTCCGGCAGCATTTATATTAACTCCTGTCGTTGGTTCATGAAATATGCGGTTTAAGCGGTTTTCCGCTGGAACGCGGGCATACCTGCATCGCTTTTCAACTCAGATTCCGCTCGTGCCCACAAACAGAGACACTCGCACAGCTCCGGCAGTTCTATGCCGTCATATCCGGCGGCCATCGGAAGCAGGCTCCTGGGCGTAAGACCGGGGATGGTGTTGAGCTCCAGCACGTAAACACCTCCATCATAACCGTATATCATGTCCACTCTCGCCATATGCCGGCAACCTGTTGCCCGGCATGCACGCAACGCAGCGTCACATACGCGCCGGTAAACGCTTTCGATAAGCACCACAGGCACCTTATACACGGTATTTTCATCCTCGTATTTCGCCCTGTAGTCAAAAAAAGCGCCCGAACTTATTATTTCCACCACCGGGAGTGGCTCATCGCCCAGAATCCCGACGGTCAGCTCTCTGCCGGGGATGTATTTTTCCAGCATAATTTCCGCCCGCCCGCCGGCCCCGGCGACGCCGAATAGCCCTTCGCGTGTTTCAAAAAATTCTGACAGATGTTTTTCATTTTCAACTATACTGACATTCAGACTAGAACCCCCGTCAGTGGGCTTGCACACCAGTGGAAAACCTATTCCGTCTGCCTCCTGCAATATTTCCCTGCGGGTGAATGCTGAGTTTACAACGGTATGCGGCGGGACCGTCACCCCGGCATGCGAAAAGGCCATTTTGGAAGCTTTCTTGTCCATGCCGGTTGCGGCGGCGACCGGCCCGCTGCCTGTGTAGGGGATCCCCGCCTCCTCCAGCATGACCTGAACCTGTCCGTCCTCCCCGAATTCGCCGTGCAGAGCAATAAATACTACATCAGGGGCCAACTGTAAAACCGGTTCTATACTCCTTTCTTTCAGGTCTATTTCGCTCACAAGGTGCCCTCGGCTCCTGAGCCCCTCGGACACGGCCCGGCCGGACTTGAGCGAAACCTCCCGTTCGTTGCTCACCCCGCCCATAAGCACTGCGATGTGAAGTTTATTGCTCTGATACATTTGCAAGTTGACGATAAAGACTTACGCAACCTTCGCGTTTTCTTGTCCTTTCCAGTGTTTTATCTCAAGTTCCAGGTCTATGCCAAATTCCTCTTTCACCACTTTTTTCATCTCCTTTATCATGAAAAACACATCCCTTGCAGAACCCCGGCGGTGGTTGCATATGAAGTTTGCATGGTCACCCGAGACCCTGACGCCGCCCCTGACCCGTCCCTTGAATCCGCAGAGGTCCAGCAGCCTGCCTGCCGATTTTTCGCCGGGGTTTTTAAAAATGCACCCCGCGTTGGGTTTCCCTGTGGGCTGTGCGGCTTTCTTTCCGGCGATATTGTTTTTTATCTGTTCCTCTATCAATTCGGGGCTTCGAGGCGACAGCTCCAGCTCGGCTTCGGTAATTACGGCTCCTTCCAGACCGCGCACGCTGCGGTAAGAAAAATCTATATCTTCACCGCTCAGTCTGTAACGCCTCTTATCTACGACCGTGACATATTTTACCAGCGAACCTACCGAAAGTCCATGCGCCCCGGCATTGCCGGCTATAGCGCCCCCGACGGTCCCGGGTATACCGGCAAGAAATTCGGCCCCGCCCAGTCCGTTTTCCTTGCAATACCTGAGCATTGCGCGCAGCGACACCCCTCCGCCTATGCGCAGCCGGTTATTCCCGGCATATTCGATCCAGCCGAACCCGGGACTGCATATGTGAATGACACCGAACCGGAGTCCGGTATCGTCAACGAGAATATTCGACCCGCCCCCGAGAATTTTGAAATCCAGCTCTCTTTTCCGGCAAAGACGCAGGGCGTCGAAAAGCTCGCTGTAATTTTCCGGCCTGGAGTAAAAAAGGGGCTTCCCGCCTATGCGAAACGTTGTGAACGCTTTCAAAGCTTTGCTATCATTAGTCATTTTTCACCCGCGTTTTATGCGGCACAGTACTGTTTCTCGCCTTTAATGCGGATTCTGGGCACTATATTGTGCGCAACCTGCCAGATATTCCCCGCGCCCATCACGAGCACCACATCTTCAGGCACGACCTCCCTTACGATCAGTTCTTCCAAAGCGTCGAAATCGGGCACATAATGCGCCTTCATCGACACATCTTTGTTGAGCAAGTTAACCAGATCCATGGAGCTTATGGATTTCCGATCGACCTCACTATCTCTTGCCGCGTAGATATCGGTCACCATTATCAGCCAGGAATCCAAAAGCTTCTCGGCCAGTTCTCCCAGCATTTTTCTCGTGCGTGAATACTGATGCGGCTGGAAAATGCAGAAAATTCGCCTGTTGGGGAACTGCTGCTTTGCGGCCGACAAGCTCGCCTCAATCTCTTTGGGGTGATGCGCATAGTCGCTCAAAACGGCCACGTTCCACGGTTCTCCCAGCAACTGAAGCCTGCGGGACGCACCTTCAAATCCCGAAAGTGCAAGTGCGGCGTCCCGAGGCTCGACCCCTGCGCAGTAGCAAGTTGCAATGGCAGCCAGAGCGTTATAGACGTTACAGTTGCCATACAGCTTAAGGGAAAAACGCCCGATATCCCTTCCCTTAAAGATAAGGTTATAGCTCGTGCATTTTTTTGCCCGCCACAATCTTTTTACGGAAAAATCGGCTTTTCTATCCCCAAAGCTGAACGTGACAACCCTGCAGTTTGCACTTGACTTAATATCCGCACTATGCGGATCGTCTGCATTCAGCACAAGCACTCCGTCGGGATGGACTTGCTCGGCGAACTCACGAAACGCACCCTTGAGTTCATCCATGTCGTGATAATAGTCCATGTGTTCTTTATCTATATTGGTAATCACAGCTATTTCAGGGCTAAGATAAAGAAAAGATCTCTTATATTCACACGCTTCCGCCACCAGATACCGGCCGCTGCCATAGTGTGCGCCGCCGCCAAGCTGGGGCACGCCGGCCCCGATCAGAAAAGAGGGGTCGAGCCCGCACTTTTGCATGATAAAAGCCGTCATACCGGAGGTCGTGCTCTTGCCATGTGAACCGGCCACGGCTACGCCTGGCTGGGCATCCATCAGTTCACCGAGCAACTGAGGGTATTTCATCACCTCCACCCCCGTTTTCCGTGCCGCGATCACCTCCGGATTATCAGCACTTATCGCCTGGCTGACGATCAACCGGTTGGTATCGGGCGAGAAATGAGAATTTTTCTGGTCCAGATGCACGCGAGCGCCGCGACCTGTAAGCTCTTTAAGCCCCGGTCCTGGTCGCACATCCGACCCTGTAACGCTTATCCCCCGCTCCATGGCATAGCGTGCCATAGCGCTCATGCCGGTTCCCAGAACACCAACAAAATGCCAGCTCTGTTCGTCATATCTCGCTACACGCAATTCAGACCCTGTCATTTTCCCTTTCTCCAGATAAAAGAATTAGTTTGTAAACTGTAAGTTCCGCATTCGCTGTAAGGCGCCCCTGTGAGCGAGCTCTGCTATAGCTTTTGCAACATCCCGGGCGGCACGTGGCCGGCCGGCCGCCAGCGACCTGCCTTTCATTCTCATGCGAACATCTTTGTGTTCGAGCAGTGTACGGACAATTTCAGCCAGCTTCTGCGGTTTGAGATTTTCCTGCTCAACCAGAATAGCCGCCCCTGTTTCTGCAAGTTTTTTTGCATTTGAAAGCTGATGTGCGCCGGTGGCGTGCGGATAAGGCACAAGTATTGCCGGCAACCCGAGTGCGGAAAGCTCGGCAAGCGTACCTCCGCCCGCCCTGCACAGAACGAAATCTGCGGCCGCATAGGCGTCTCTCATTTCCTTCTCAAAACCTACAGGACGGTAATCTATGCCATCCGGCGGCGTAAAAGAATTGAATTTTTTAAGGTGTCTTTTTCCGGTAATATGCAGGACCTGAAGTCTGACGCCTTCGCTTCCCAGATACACCAGTGCGTCAATTAAAATCCGGTTCAATGCGAGAGCTCCCTGCGTTCCGCCCATGACCAGCATTGTAGCGCGGAAAGGATCAAATCGGTATTTTTTGCACGCCGTGCGCCGGTCTCCGCTAAAGAGCTCCGCCCTGACGGGTGTGCCCAGCGGAAGAGCTTTGCTCGAACCGGATAAAAAACCCTTTGAACCGTTCTTCCACTGCAACTGAACCACATCCGAGAGCAGTGCCAGTACCCGCACGGCCCTGCCCGGCACGGCATTGGCCTCAAAAAGCAAATTCGGTATATGCATCATACGGGCCGCAAAAATCGCCGGCGCACAGCTCCAGCCACCAGTGCCCACCACCACGTCGGGCTGAAGACGTCGAAAAAGCCGAAGTGTTTTCACGAGCGACGTGGCGGTATCAGCGGCAAGGCGAGGCGTTGAACCGGGCCCCAGCCATCGCAGCTCCGGTGCGGTGTAAGTCCGATAGGGGGCAAAAGATTCCCGGAAAGATTCCAGCGTCCGCCGGCTTGCCAGAAAAACACACGAAGCCTTCGGCTCGACATCTCTCATGGCGCAGGCGGTTGCCAGAGCGGGCAAAAGATGTCCTCCGGTGCCGCCACCTGCAAACAAAACAAGCATGGAGGCCTCGCCGGTTCCACAGCCGCGCCCCGATTTTGAAAGTGCATTGATTTGTTTCTGTACCATGTTTACGTTTTCCGCCCGGTTGAAAGAGCAATATTACACAAAACACCTATCGACCACAGCGTAAAAAACAAAGATGAACCGCCCGCACTGACCAGCGGCATGGTTATGCCCGTGGTCGGCACCGAACCGGTCGTTACGGCGATGTGAACGGCCGCCTGCGTGCAGATAAGCGCCGTTATCCCGGCGGCAAGCATGGAGCCGAACATGTCGGGAGCCTTGATCGTGATGTGCAGGCCCTCCCACAACAGCCAGATAAAAGCCGCCACTACCACTGCGGCGCCGATAAATCCGAATTGCCGTGCTATTACGGAAAAAATAAAATCATTGGATGCAGCAGGCAGGTAAGCTATACCGCCTTCGCCCGGGCCGAGACCATAAATGCCGCCGGAGGCGATCGCCGCAAGCGACTGAATGAGCTGATAACCGCCGCCCCGCACGTCCCGGAGCGGATCCAGAAAAGTTGTTATACGCCTCATCCTGTATGGTGAATTAACAATCAAAAGATGAATCACCGGCGTCGAAGCCAGCAGGCATAGACCGGTCTGCAGCACGGACGCACCGGCGATCAATATGAGCCCGAACCCCACAACCGCGGTGAGAGAAGCTGTGCCAAAATCAGGTTCCAGGAGCATAAGCGCCACCACGGCGGCAATGACCATACCGGGCAGAAGCAAACCGTCCCTGAAATTCTGCATCGCACCTTCGCCCTTCTCCTTGCACCGATGACACCATGCGGCGATCCATATTACGAGCGCGAATTTGGCCGGATCCGACGGCTGAAATCCTACGCCGGCGCCGAAACGTATCCATCTTCGTGCTCCGCCCACACTGCTGCCCACCGACGGCACCAGGACAAGCACGAGCGTTAAAAAACTTATAGCTAGCAGCATAAGACTGTTTTTCCGCCAGAACCCGTAGGGGATCTTCCACCCGGCCATAAAAGCAATCGAACCGACCGCTACCGCAAAAAGGCGCCTCAACACCGCATTGTGAAACCCCGCCTCCCCGCCGCCGGCCGTTTCGGCTGCAGAAACGGCTATAACGCTCAGAAGAACCAGCGCCGCCGTTATAACAGCCACACGTCCAGCCGGGCCTGGCAAGGCTGGGACATCGGCCCGGCAACCGGGCTCCGAATGCGCAGCGTCTTTTAACATCGCTTCAGACATATGCTTGTAAGCTCCTAATAAAACGTCAACGTCAAAAGACCCACGACAAAACGACATACTGCAAACGGCTTCTCACTTTTTCGCACATCGACAAGTTTTTGTCTATGTTGCTACATTAAGCGCTTAATACGCAAAGGCCACCGCCAGAATCAGCGTCCCCATGGAGCAAATCAGGCCTGCAATCCAGAACCTCGACACCGTACGCGCCTCGGGCCACTTTCTTTTCTGGCATATATGGTGCAGCGGCGCGATAGGTAATATCCGGCGGCCCGTAATCTTAAACGCGAGCACCTGAATTACCGAAGAAGCGAACTCGGCCAGGAGCACGAAAGCAAGCGCCGGGAGAAGCAGCTCATACCCGCTCAAAAGCACTGCAAGCCCGAACCCGGCGCCTATCCCCATAGCGCCGGTATCGCCCATAAATACCTTTGCCGGGTAAATATTGTGCCACAGAAATCCAAGCGTTGAGCCGGCCAGAATCGCACAGAACATCGCCACCCCCGCAAGCGCGGCATCACCACCTGCAGGCGACAGGAATGCCGCCATTGATGCCAGCGGCACCAGCACGCAGACCGACAGCCCCCCCGCAAGACCATCCATGCCGTCGGCAACATTCACGGAGTTACTCATCAGCGCCACGACAAACGCGCTGCAAGCCAGCCATAGCACAGGTGTGGAAAGCAGGTAGCCATGCCCCGGAAACGGGCGGATTAGTTCGGACAGGTCCCCGCGCACCGCGCCCATATATATCAGACCAAGCACGAGCCCGGTTGCCCCCTGAGCCGCCAGCTTATGGCGCACCTTCATGCCCCTGTCGCGCCGGCCGGCCCCGGTTATTTTCAGGTAGTCATCCCACATTCCCAGAGCCCCGATAATAAAAAAACTTGCCAGACAGAGCCACAGATCCAAACAGGTGAGATCGCCCCAGAGCAGCACGCCGGCCATAAGGCCGATCCCGATTATAATGCCGCCCATGGTAGGTATGCCCTGTTTGGAATTTATATCCTCCCGAATTTGCCTGTCCTCTATGGGCGTTTTGTCGGTACGCTCGAACAACCGCCGCCGTCTCAGAATTTTAATAACCGGTCCTCCCGCCAGAGAAGCTGCAAAAAAAGCGGTTATAAAAGCGCCGAAAAGCACCGAAGCTACAACCGCCGCCGACCCTGTTTCATACAATTGCGTGAAAATCAGTTTTAGCAACTCAGGCGGCCTCCTGTTCCAAACCGGCCACGTATTCATCTATGGAATCCACGATCTCCTCCATCCGCATCTTGTTGGAACCTTTCACCATAACCACATCTCCCGGCCCGGCAAGGCGATACAAGAACAACCAGACTTTATCTTTATCGGGAAGCGAGAGTGCATTTTGCGGTTTCGACGACGCACTGCGCCACCCGCGCACTGTATGCTCCGCATTGTCGCCTACCGCTATAAGCATATCGATCCCCCGCCGGGCGATCATGCGCCCGGTATTTTCGTGCAGCCGCGCAGCATAAGCACCAAGTTCAAGCATATCGCCGCACACAATGATGCGCCGCCCGCCTGCGTCAATCCTGGTGAACGCCTCGCATGCGGCACGCATGGCGGTAGGATTGGAATTGTAACAGTCGAGAACAAAATCCACCCCGCCGATACTGCGTTCTTCCCAGCGCAGCTGCGGCGGCCTGACGCGACAGAGCGCCTGGAGTGCCTGGTGGAAAGTAGCACCCGCGTGGCGTGCAATACAGACGGCTGCAGCGGCATTCAGAACATTATGCCTGCCTGTTAACGGCAGGTGGAATACCACATCCTCGATCCCGAACAATTCTCCTTTCGCCCCGCTTTTAAGCTCTTTTACCCCGACGTCCACGTCTTCCGAGACCCCGTAAGTTTTCACTTCACCTTCAAATCGATCAACAAGGGCGCAGCACCCGGGATCGTCGCCGTTGAGCACCAGAAGTCCGTCACGTGTGATATGTGGAATAATCTCCGCTTTAGCCTCGCGTACACCTTCCAGGGATCCAAATCCCTCGAGGTGACATTCGCCTATACAGGTAATGCAGCCGATGTCCGGCCGTGCAAATCGCGCAAGTTCATCAATTTCGCCGCCGCGGTTGGCGCCCAGCTCAAGTATTACGAAATCATCATCCACCGAAGCACCCAGCAATGTAAGCGATACGCCGATGCGGTTGTTATAGCTTGCAGGTGCGAGAGTGCACTCGCCGGCTTCGGCGAGTATAGCTCCTGTCATCTCTTTGACGGTCGATTTCCCGCAGCTTCCTGTGATGGCTATTACTTTCCCTCCGAGGCGTTTTCGATGCCGGCCGGCCAGACTACACATGGCATCCAGGGTATCATCCACAAGAATAACGCAGGTGTCAGAGGGCAGTTGCTCGCGTCGGCAACCTTTTTGGGCAACTATTATTCGAGCTCCGCTCTCGGCAGCTGCGCGCATATGATCGTGCCCGTCGTGGTTCGGCCCGCAGAGCGCAAAAAACGCCTCTCCGCGCCCTATAGTGCGCGTATCTACGGATACGCCTGCGGCGACGGTTTCAGGAGAACCGCTGAAGAATTCTCCCCCTGCGGCATCGCATATATCTTTTGCTTTGAATTGAGGTTTTCTCATCACAATTTTTCCTCAAGCCGTTTTTCTTTTTCCCGACACCACATTTGCCATGGCCTGCCTGCAGACTACACGATCATCGAAAGGCAGCTTCGTATCGCCGATATGCTGAAAACTTTCCGCACCTTTGCCGCAAACCACTATCACATCATCACCCGAGTTCGCAATTGCAAGAGCCTTCTCTATGGCACGTCGCCTGTCAAGCTCGGTAAAATACCTGCCGCCGGACATATTCACTCCGCCGCTTATATCCGAGATAATATCCTCCGTACGTTCGCTGCGGCTGTTATCCGAAGTAACGACACTCACATCGGCGATCGAGGTTGCAATATGGCCCATCTTTGCCCGCTTTGCCCGTTCGCGATCGCCGCCGCATCCGAAAACGCATATAAGCTGCCCTTTCGTGAGGGGATAAAGAGTGTTCAGTATTTTTTTGAGAGCATCGGGGGTATGTGCATAGTCAACAAAAAATGACGGCAGGCCGCTGCCGCCTTTGATCTCCACTTTTTCCAGTCTTCCGGGCACCCCCTTGAATTTTTCGAGTGCCCGCCTGAACGTCGCGCCGTCAACACCGGCCGCAAACCCGGCGGCGGCGGCCGCCAGTATGTTTTCACAATTGAAATCGCCCACCAGCGGCGTGGTAAAACGGAGGGTTTCGAGCGGATTACGTATTTCCATGACCGTGCCGTCGATGCTCCGGCAGCACCGCACCAGTTTAACATCCGCGATATTGTTGATTCCGTATGTCAGCACGGTGGCACGCGTGGCACGCGAGTACCGTTTCCAGACCGGACAATCGGCATTCAATATCGCTACGGCATCCCGAGACAGTTGTCCGAACAACATGCCTTTCGCGCGTATGTATTGTTCCATACCACCATGGAAATCCAGGTGATCTTCTGTAACGTTCGTCAAAACAGCCATGTCGAAAGGCACATGCGCAACCCGCCGGTGCACCAGAGAGTGGCTGCTGACTTCCATCACTGCATGGGTCAGTTTCCCGTATTTCATCTCGTCAAGCATGGAATGCAGTTGCAGCGGGTGGGGGGTTGTCTGACCGGACTCGATGCACCTTTGGCCAAGATCGTATTCCAGGCTGCCGATCAGCCCGGGCCTGTGCCCCGCTTCTTTGAGTATGGCCCTCAGAAGGTAAGTAGTGGTGGTTTTCCCGTTGGTACCGGTCACGCCGACAGCTTTCGGGCCGGATCCCGTGGTGTCGTAGAAACGGGCTGAAACGGCGCTGAGTGCGTATCTGGTATCGCTTGCTATTATAACCGGGCAGCCGGGGTTTTTTGCAGGCGGGCGGCGGCAGATGACCGCCACGGCTCCGCGCCGCACCGCATCCGCCATGAATTTGTGGCCGTCGCATTCTTCGCCCCTTACTGCAATGAAAAGGGAGCCGGGCCGCACCCGGCGAGAATCGTCTGTGACGGACGATATGGGAGTGTTCCGCCAGTCAACGGTATCTCTGACATAAAGCCACAGGCCGCTTATAAGATCTTCAAGGGAAAGGCTCCGCCTTCCATTTTCAGTGAATGTGTGAGCCGTAGTCATTTATCCACGTCCTTGCTAAAAAGTCTTTCTGTATATCGGGAGGAACCTTGAGGTACCCCAGCGTGCCCTGTGCTATTTCGCTGAAAGCGGGCCCCGCAACAATGCCGCCGTAGTAATCGCCGCCGGTGGGCACCTTAAGCGATACCAATATGACCACCCCGGGGTCGTCTATCGGCGCCAGACCTACAAATGTGCTGATATATCGGTCCTTGCTGTATCCCCTGTTATCTTTACACATGAGCGTGCCGGTTCCGGTTTTTCCGCCCACTCTGTATCCTTCGACAGCGGCGCGGGTGCCGGTGCCTTCTTCCACCACACGTGCCAGCATACGCATCACTTCATCTGCAACATCTTTACTGACAGCTCTTTGCAAATTTTCAGGCCGGCCCTCACTGCGTATTTCATCACCGGAGAGCGGGTCGGTAATTTTCTGCAACACCCTCGGCTGCACAAGCACGCCGTCGTTGCCAAGCGCCGCGAATGCACGCGCAAGCGCCATTGCGTTTATGCTGATCTCCTGACCGAACGCGATGCTTATAAGACTGTGATCATTCCATCTCGAGGCCGCACGCATTATGCCCGTGCTTTCGCCCTGTAATTCTATACCGCTCGGATCGCCGAAACCAAAACGGTTCAGCCCCCGCCAAAAGTCCTCGACCCCCAGCTTAAGTCCTATCTGGGCGACTCCTATATTGCTGGAACGTGCGACGATATCTCTGACCGTAAGGTTGCCGTGCTCGCTTACGTCGCGAATGGTCCGCCTGCCAAACCGCCATGCGCCTCGATGGCAATCAAATTCGGTGTCGGGCTCCACGATTCCCGATTCAAGAGCAATGGCAACGGTGATCGGTTTGAGCACGGAGCCGTATTCGTAGGTGTCTGCCAGAATACTGTTACGACGATTTCGCTCCGGACTCCCGGCGGGCGCTCCCGGATCGTACTGAGGCCAGTTTACCATCGAGAGCACCTCGCCGCTTCGAGCGTCAAGTACCAGCGCCCAGGCGGCTTCTGGCCTGTGACGCTCGACCTGTCGCAGGAGAGCATCGCGCGTAAGACTCTGTATGTATGCATCCAGGGTCAGATAAATGTCATATCCTTTTTCAGCGCGATTTCCGCCCTCGGCAGAAAGTCTTTCAAAACCTCCAAGCTCCTTTTCAAACCGTGCTTCCACCCCTTCAAGCCCGCGCCCGTCGATGTCGGTAAACCCTACCACGTGTGCAAAAAGGCTCCCGAAAGGATGGAATCGTTTGTCCTCCCTGCGCAGATAAACACCTTTTAGCTCCAGCGCTCTCACCCACTCGGCTCTGGATGGCGAGACCTGTCTTTTAATCCAGACAAAACGCGTGTCGCGCCGGCGCAGCCTGGCGTTTATTGTGTTCAGATCAGCGTTCAGCACCCGGGCAAGTATGCGGGCAGTCTCAAAAGGGTCGTAAACTTCTGTGGGATCGGCAAAAACGCTCCAGTGGGGCACGCTGGTTGCCAGCAGCCGACCTTCGCGGTCATAGATATCACCCCGCCTGGTGGCCGATTCCGAGCGCATGCGACGAACTGCGGCAAGGCGGGTGTATTGCCCGGGATTATCGAACTGTATCTGAGCGATGCGCCCGGCAAGTGCCACCAGAATCAGCATAAGTATCGCCGCCGCGATTTTTACCCTTCTCAATGTGCCGGCCGTGGCAGCCGGCACGTCGCCTGAATGTGCATTGCCTTTCGCCATTTCGGTCACTGTCTCTCTTTTTGCAATTCTCCAAGTTGTATGTTCAAAAAACGTATATACTCAGTGAACGATCTGCCCGCAGCAAGCAGGCAGGCCTGTATATATTCAGCAAACCACCCTTCAAACCGGTCCGTAGGGGCGAAAAATCTTTCGCCCAAACGTTAACACGTCCCCTGAGCGCCTGAAAAGGGCGAAAGATGTTTCGCCCCTACGAATAT
>PWZK01000183.1 GCA_003567495.1 Candidatus Brocadiaceae bacterium | reverse complement strand
TCATTTCTATATATTCTTCCCATAATTGAACAGTCTTCGCCTGATTCTCTCCTATGACGGCAGTTCTAATTTTTTCGACAAGTTGAGATAGACGTTCTTCCTGTTTATCGGGTTGATCTGAAAAAGAATGGTGGCCACTACAAAATCCTAAAACAGCAGTTGCCACAAGGGTATAATAAGCTAACAGTCGAAGGGGTGTATGTTCTAATTCTCGCATGATAAACCTCTACATAATGGAAAAATTCACTTATCCAGCGCATCCAGCCGTCTTTGAACTTCCCTTACTTTTTCGGACAGGTCAAGAGCCTGGTAGCAGTGCTGAAGCAGCTTCAGGTAGGTCACGTCCCCGGGGGCGGAGCTTACAAGCGTTTCGGCTTTCATGCGCGCTTCCGCATGGCAGCGCCAACGCTCGCTCATCAGCAGGTTCGCTTTCAGGAAAAGTCTCGCCCGGCCTTCGGGCAGGGTTTCTTTTATGGTGCTAAGGCGCTCCCCGAGGGCCTCGGCATCCTGTTGCGACATGATGTGGAACCTGAAGCTGCCGTCGGTAAGAAGCTCCCCGTTTCTGCGAATATACACCATGTATTGCTGCCCCCGCTGAGCATCAGGCCAGCCGGTCTCGTCCCAGGAGAACTTCTGCTGCCCTGTTTCATGCCAGGAAGAGGCCGCTGCGGGCTCTCCTATCTCATCAAGGAGGGCTATGGCGAGTTCATAAACCGGATCGTCTTTCTCGCTCGGGTCTTCCCAGATAAAAGTGGGGGTCTGCGAGAGTGTGCGGCCGCGCGGTGAGAGCACGGTCACTTTCGGCTCCACCGCACGCACATCCCGTGGGGTGATTTGAGCAAACATCCGGTCAGGGGGCAGAGCAATCCGTTCTGCTTCCAGTATGGCAAGAGCGTCTTCGGCGTCGGGAGTGGACATGACCGGCCTTTGCGCGTGCCAGCTCCCCTGTTCCTGCCGTTCCAGCGCATCTTCCCGCACCCTGAAATGGTTTCCTTCGCTCAGTATATATACGCTTCCTGGGAAAATCACCTTGGCCGCGCCGCCTTCTGGAACAGATATCTCATCCTGAGAATACAGCACCACACTGGCCGGGTCCTGCTTTAGTATTTTCCCTGGTATTTTCCCGGACTCATCGGGCCTCAGCAGCCGGATTTGTTCCTGTATATCAAGCAGATAAGCGACCTGCTTTCTTTCTACGGGGGTCGGTGGAGGTTCGTCGGGGGTAAAGTGGGCAAGCCAGAGAACAACAATCAGCACCGCTGCCGCTGCGGCCGCTGTGATTACTCTCTGCCAGCGGGAGAAGAGTATGATTTTCCCGTTGTGGCCCGCATCATCCACTTCGTTTTCACCCGCAGGCCGCGGTTCGCAGGATTCATCTCGGTTCATCTCGCCGTTCGTTTTTTTTTCATCCGGCCCGGGCCGGTTATTCTCAGTTTCCCGCTCAGCACTGCGCTCTGCAATGATGGCCATGATATTATCGACCTGTTCATCCAGGTTCTCGGGCCGCTGCTCGGTTTCGTCAGGTTCGAAGATGAGTCCCTTGTATTGAGTAAGCGCCCTGGTCAGCAGATGGAGGCGAAGCTGGGCCTTATCGCGGTCGGTCATGTTTTCTTCCGGGGCCTCGGGCCGCGGCACAACCGGGCCGGTGTGTTCACGAAACAGGCCCTCGAAATATTTTCTGTATTCTTTCTCCCTCATATCATGCCGCCTCCTCGTCTAACAACTCTTCCAGTTCCTCCCAGAACCCTTTGTCGGCTTCCATGTTTTTTGCCAGGTGGGCCATACAGCGCGATAAATACACCCCCACCTGGTTGACCGGTATTTCAAGGCTCTCCCCGAGCTGCCTGTAGGACATCTCATCGAAGTAGCGGCGTTTAATGAGCGGCCCGCAGGGTTTCCCGAGCTTGTCCATAAAGTTTGTCAGCCGCTCTATGGCGCGGGAATTCAGAGCGTATTCAGATATGTAATTTATCCGCTTTCCCGGATTCTCCAGGATATCACTTTGCTGTTTATTATCATCAGATGAGTTGTGATTTGGCATATCTGTCTCCATAACCGGCTTCAGTCTTTTTATGGCTTCTCTTTTTCTGATCTGATCCACGCACTTATTGTGGGCCGCTTTGGCCAGGAAGCCGCGTATGTTGCTGACCCCGCTGAGGTTTTCATAAAGTGCCAGCATTACTTCCTGAACGACATCTTCCGCATCGGGCCGGGAAAAGAAGAACGGAGCGGAGAGCGGTATGCGCATTGCGTAGAAACAATAACGTCCGGCGAGACCCCCAAAGCTATCCGCATTACCCTCAAGGCAGCTTTTTATTATCTCCGCGTCACTTGGTTTTGGCATCAGGCTGGATTCCTGTATAGATGGCTTAGTATATATTCTACCTTAAAGGTATACAAAACCCAGCCTTTTGTCAATAAGAAATGACCTTTGAGAACTCAGCCGGAGTTACCCCGGTCAGTTACTTATAATTTTTTTGGCCATTTTCCTGGCCGATTCGATGTCCTGCCTTCGTTCTTCTTCAGAATTCATTTCAAACCATCCCCGGCTCATACCTGCATACTCCTGAGCCGGGTGCATGTTTTTTACAGAGATACTTCTGCGCGACATACGCCCACTTTTGAAAATTTTTTTCACCATTGAAAACATAACTGGCCTCCTTTCTGAAATAAAGATTCCGGTTCCTGTTAAAAAGCCATCACTGTATTTCACATGACGGAGGAAATCGTATTTTATAACACCCCGCAATAAGACATACCACCACGGGACAGCGTTTCAGCGCCGTTTTGTTTATCTGTTATGTTGGGAAGAAAAAAAATCTCTGTTATAAAACCCGAAAAACTACGACTGGTGAAATAACACAACATTATCCGGCGCAAAAAAGCCGGGTAAACCTGCGGACATGTGGTTCGGAGGTAAATTTTTACTCTTATTTGGAGGATGTAAAGATGGTGATTTATGTGGCGGACTCGGTAGTGACGGATGAAGGAATGAAGCAGGAAGTTGACGAGAAAACGTTGGAAGAGTGCAGGAAGGCCGTCGAGTGTAATCCGGACGATGCATCGGCATGGCGCGAACTGAGCAGATATTATTATAGGGAAGAAGAAAATGAGAAAGGCGATGAGGCGCTTGATAAAGCGGTGGAACTTGCGGCGACCCAGGGCGACGTAAAGCTTTTGGTCTCCATTGCCAGCAGTTTGCAGCACTCCGGCACTCCTGAAAAGTGCTTTAATGCCTATAAAGAAGCTATTAAAGCGGACCCTGATAATCCTCAGATTTGGTTGTACTTAGCAGTAGCCTACTCTGATAATGGGTATAGCAGTGAAGCGGTCACAACCTGCGACAAAGTGTTGGAGTTAAAGCCAAATCAGGAAATATTATATTCAGCAATGCTTAATAAGGGTAATGAATATAATAAGATGGAAGATTTTGATGCGGCCATTGAAACGCTCAGAGAAGCAAGCCTCGTTTCAGATTCAATATGCGCCTTCGAAGACTTGCATGAGGCTTACATTGGAAAAACTGAGAAAGAGTTCCTTGACTTTTACCTCAAGCGCGTGGAACTTAACGAAAGCGATCCGGCAGAATGGTATCGCTTAGGTCTGGCATATATGGAGGTTGGAAATGCCGAAAAAGCCATCCAGGCGTTTGAAAAGTCACAGAGCATGGGTCATGTTACGGTAGACATCTGGAGGTATATGCATACGATGTATATGGAGGTTAAAAATTATCAGAAAGCTATAGAGAGCGGAGTGAAATCGCTTGAACTTTGCCCTGATGAATTTTTCCCCTGGGCTAATATGTGCGATGCATGTGAAGCTTTAGGGGACTATCAGCAATTATTTGAGCTCTGCGAAAAATTCCCAAGGAACAACAACACTGTTTTCTACACTGTAATGACCCTGCTGAAAAAAGCCGATGCAGATCAGGAGAATGGTAAGCTTGATAACGCTATTCAGACAATCAGGCAGACCATTGAGCTTGATCCCGAAAATCGCTTTCTTTGGAAAAAACTGGGTGATGTCTACGCAGATTGCGGCCAGGTCAATGATGCCCTGGGTGCTTATCAAAAAGCGATTGAATACGATCAGAAGGATGTTCAGACACTGGCCTGGAATAAAAAGAGGCGTCCAGCAGACGAGCCAGTTAATATATCGGCAGAAGCTTTCGACAAAGCCATCAGGATAGCGCCGGATGATACTTTCTTATGGGAAACACTCGACAAGTTTAATCCGGAAGCATGGGAGCAAAAAGAGGCCCGGAGCTTCTACAGCAGGCTTAGTGGTTTGGACGAGAAGTTTGCCGAGAGATTTAACCAGGTCGTCTTGAGTCAAATTTAAAACAGTTTTAACCGGGAGATGGGGCGGCGTGAAGCCGCCTCACTTCCAATCACCATTTCCCGGGTGCCGGGAAATACTTTTACTCTATATTTATGGAGGCAGTAAAAATGACGGAATATGAAAAGACGATGGAAAAGTGCAGCGACGAAAATCGAAGTGATTCAGAAGAAGTTACTCAGAAGTCAACTCCGCTTCACAAAGCGGTTGCTGCGGGACGCTGTGACAGCGCTGAGCAGCTGATCAGCCAGGGGGCTGATGTTAATGTGAGAGACGAGGCGGGAAGAACTCCGCTTCATATTGCGGCTCTGCAGGCTCAGCCCGATATGGTCCGGCTTCTTATCAACAGCGGGGCAAACGTCAATGTTTACAGCATGAAAGGCTTAACCCCACTGCATCAGAGCGCGGGACTTCTCGAAGATGAAGGCAGCCTTATAAGCGATCCCGAGAATCCATTTCGTAGAATGTTGGAACTGAACAAAAGCAAGGGCCAATGTGAAGTAGCCAAACTCTTGCTGGAGCGCGGAGCAGATGTCAATGCAACAATCGAGAGCATAGTGACTCCAAGCTCTGGTATGCTCTTGGCTACAACACTGCACCTGGCGGCCATAGGTGAGCGTTATGACCTGGCCGAGCTTCTGCTAAGCAGCGGGGCAAACATTGATGCTCGAAATGAAAACAATGTTACTCCGCTTCACATGGCCGCCTCTTATGGCTTGCCGGGCATGGTTGAGTTTCTGAGCAAACATGGGGCAGATTTGGATTCTCGCGATAAGATGGGAGTAACACCTCTTTTCAGAGCCACCATAGACGGGCAATATGAAACGGTTGTGGCCCTGTTGAACGAGGGGGCGGATGTCAGTGCAAGAAACTTCGTTATGGGAACTCCGCTTCACAGCGCCATTCGGGCAGGTCGGTATGAAATAGCGAAGCTGCTGATCAAGCACGGGGCGAACCTTGAAGCTCTGGCCGACGAAACAGGAACTCCTTTACATTTGGCCGTTGTGCAGAGAAAATATAACTTTGTTGAGCTGCTGCTGGATAAAGGAGCGGATATAAATGCTATGACCTTGCAGAGATTTACTCCGCTTGATGTTACTTTGGACCCTCTTCAGCATGATAAATTAGATTTTGTAATGAATCCTCAAAATAATGATCCTGATGCGGTAATTGATGATCTGATTCGCATGGCAAAGTTTTTGCGGGATCGCGGAGCTGATTATAGAAAGCAGGGTGGCTTGCACGAGACTGCTGCTTCGGGAAAAACCGGCAGGGCAGAATTTCTTATTAAATGTGGTGAGGATATCCACGAAAAGGATGAATCGGGACGCACGCCTCTTCATAAAAGCTGCGAGGCCGGGAAGCTTGAAATGACCGAGTTACTGATCAGTCATGGAGCGGATATCAGTGCGAAGGATATGCTGGGATACACGCCGCTGCATATGGCTTCCCAAGAAGGTCAGGTCAAGATAGTTCGCTTTCTGATTGAAAACGGTGCATCTGT
Organism: Candidatus Brocadiaceae bacterium; assembly: GCA_003567495.1. Classification (GTDB taxonomy): domain Bacteria; phylum Planctomycetota; class Brocadiia; order SM23-32; family SM23-32; genus PUMZ01. The sequence goes on along the minus strand of PWZK01000183.1, from coordinate 6,166 downwards.
GAGTGCGCACGCCGATGATGGCATTACACCACTTCATATTGCCGCCGCCGAGGGATATATAGATATCGCGGAAATTCTGATCGAGCATGATGCGGATATTAACGCTCATGCACAGATATCCCGAAGTCCGCTTCAGATGGCTGCGGAAGCAGGGAACCCTGATATGGCTAACTTACTGATTGAAAAGGGTGCAGACGTTCATTTCACGCATTTCTCAGGACTTACAGCGGTTGATTACGCCACACGAGTAGGTAACGAACAGGCTACCATAGATTTGCTTAGGGAAAATGGAGGCCAGTCGTCGAGCGAAAGGCGTGAGGAGCAGATATCGGAGATGTCATGGTGAAAGGACATGCTGTCGCGGTAATTTAAAGGTTAACACCGGCAGCTTAAAAGTACTAAGGGAGGCGGCGGGCGGAATCTTATAAAAACCGCCGCCTCCTTACTCGCTATGAAAATCCAAACTTTGGAGGTATTAAAGATGACAGATCACAAAATACAAGAGGAAGAAACTGAACCGAAGGATTCTATGGAATGGTTCAGACTCGCAAAAAAACAACGCGCTGATGGAAACCCCGAAGAAGCTGTAAAATCAGCTTTCAAAGCACTGAAAAGCAGCCCAAAACTGAAGGCTGCATGGTCGTTTCTGGAAGATATATATGATCAGATTGGTGATAGGAGACAGGCCGAAAAGGCAGGGAAAAAGGCTTTGGAACTCGATGCTGAATTCACAAAATTGTCGCGTCATTTCAGGGTGGGTTTCATCGATGCAGCATATCCCGAGTTGTCACGAACAGATACCATAAAAGCTCTGCAGATAGACCCTACGTGTGCAGAAGCGTGGTTTTTTCTCGGCACTCTCCATGTTGATATCCCCGCTGTAAAACGCATGAGCACACAGCCGAAAGATTACCAAAACGCGCTCGAAGCCTTTCAGAAAGCGGTGCAAATCGATCCCGAACATGCAAGAGCATGGAGTTATATGGGCTGGTTGTGTCTTAATCAGGGAAACCAAAAAAAAGCCGTCGAACTTATCAGGAAGTCTTTGGAAATGAACCCCGACAGCGCCGATTCATGGTGCTCGCTCGGCATGGCATATCTGTCTGCCGGAGACAGCAGCGCAGCTATTGATGCCTGCTCAAAAGCCCTCAGTATCAACCCCGGACATTACGAGGCATGGGGCCAGAAAGCTGCCGCACATCTTGTTCTAAAGCAGTACAGTGAGGCCAGGCAGGCATACCTCAGTTCGCTTCAGATAGAGCCAATGCAGCCGAGGGTAAGAAATATGCTCGCCGTCACTTATGAAAGTAACAACCAGTTCGATGAGGCCATAGAAGTTTACAAGGAGGCTGTTGAAGTTGAAACATTCGCTGCAAACAAACAGTTTTTCCTGCACAAAACAGGCCTGCTTTATGGCTGCCTGAAGCAGCACAAAAAAGCAATTGAATATTTCCAGAGAGCTTTGGTTATCAACCGGGAAGACTCCGAGGCGTGGCATAATCTGGGGGCTGCTTATTACGAAAACGGACAGTTTAATAAATCCGTCCAGGCTTTTGAAAAATCCCTTAAAATCAGGCCCAATTCAAAAATAACCGAGAATGCCCTGGACAAGGTGCGCAGACACATGAAGCTGACATCAGGTCGATCATCTTAATAATATAAAGAGGTTATATGACCATGAAAAAAGAACAAAAAAATAATATACCCAGGCCCCGGCCTATTAGCGAAGACAATCTGAAACTGCTCCGGGAACTGTGCAGCGAATCCGGCGTGGACTTTGATACGGTCAAAAATCTGCTTGATACAGTCAGAAAGTATGCTTTCATGGAGAGAAGGCGAGGTATTTATGAGGACTTTATCGAAATCATTAATTCTGATTTGGAGACCAAAACATGAAACTCAAAAAAATCACGATACAAAATTTGCAGTCCTTTCGGGAGCCGACAACCATTGAGTTCCCCGATGTGGGCAAAAAAGAAAATATTTTTCTTATCGGCGGCGTAACGGGTGCGGGGAAAACAACCCTGGCCGATGCGGTAATTATGTGTCTGCACGGTGCCGAAAAAAGAAAGGTTCTCTCCAACATAAACAGGGAAGAGAAAAAGAAAGGCAACAGGGATGTGGATATCCGGCTGGTTATTGAAACAGACGGCGGCGATGAACTTCACCTGCACCGCTGCTGGCGCGATGAGGGAAACAAAAAAGAACGCTTCAGGGAGCGGCACTATACGCAGCATCTGGATGTATACAAAAACGGCGAGAATATCGCGGCAGGGAAAAGGGACATTCTGCAGGATTATATCAATTCATTGATTCCGCGGGAAGCCGCGGAATTTTTCTTCTTTATAAAAGATCAGATACGGAAAATTGAGATGGACGATTCAGGTGATAAAATAAAAGATTCACTCGACTCCGTGCTCGGTATCTGGCATATCCTTCAGCTCAGAGATGACCTGGAAAGCAGCAGGCTGATGGAGAGACTTACGGATTTTGAAGATGTCGCCGGTGTTGACGTCGATTTAAAGAGAACTGAAATTTCGGAGAGAAGACTCACGCTTAAAAAAACAGAAAAGGAAAAGACCAAAGTGGAAAAGCATCTGAAAAAAGTCCAGTCAGAAGGGGAAGAAGCAAAAAAGAAGCTCAGCAGAAAATACAGCGAATTTGATGAAAAGTTCGCCATTGAGGTGCATGACAGGGGAGAGAAAAAAGGGGAGCTTACAGCGAAGAAAAAGCAAAAACAAGAGCAGATCGAATCCATTATCGAAAACCATCTTCCGCTTGCTCCGGCCGCAGAATTGTTTCCTCCTTTAGTGGAAAAACTGGAAGCCGGGGAAGATTCAAAGGTCTATACCACACTTTATGATATGTCTGAGCAGCTCTCTGAGTCGATAGTGTCTGCTATAGATGGGAAAGTCCCCCCGGGAGAAGATTCCATACCGACAGAACTCAGAGATGAACTCAAAGACGAAATACTCAAGGTGCTGCGTGAAAAATGCAGAGCGAGCGTATCCCGCAATATAGGGGCCATTTTTCAGGAAAAAGACAAAAGACAGATATGCGGGCGTATCGAAGAGTTTCAAAGAAGCGGCGTTTCGGAACTGGAAAAACTGATAGAAGATCGAAACAGACTGGCCGATGAAATTGCTCTGGTAGAGGAATCCCCCACCGAGGGCATCTCAAAAAAAGAACAGGATATCTACAGCGAATTAAAAAGTATCGCTGAAGAGAGCGAAAATCAGATGCACCTGCTCCGGTCAGAACAAAATACCCTGGATATCCGGATAAAAGATATTTCGGAAAATATTACAGAGCTTGAAAACGAATTAAACGAGCTTTCAGAAAAACAGAAAATATCGGATAAAAAGAAAGCTCTCATCAGGGAAAAAGAAAGCATTTCTGCGCTGCTGGAGGATTTTGTCGGGAAAATCAGAAACAGCAAAATCAATATGCTGCGTGAGAATACTTTTAATATGTTCCATTCACTTTTTCGGGACTCCGACTCAATCAGTGACCTTCAGATAGATGAGGACTCATTCAGAATCACCCTCACAGATCAGCACCACCAGCAGATCGGTATTTCTTCCCTTTCGGATGGTGAAAGAGAAATATTTGCCTTCTCTCTGCTATGGGGGCTGACCAGGATTTCGGAACTGAATCTCCCGGTAATCTTTGATGCGCCTCTTGAGCAGCTTGATGAAAATTATCGGGATAAAATTGTCAGCAGCTATTTTCCTGAAGCTGCCGATCAGGTTGTGATTATTTCCTCCAACACTGCCGTCGATGAAAAGGCATTCAGCACACTCAAGCCTTTTCTGTGCGGCTGGGGGCTTCTTGATCGCGATCAAAACACTCTTAAAACAAATTATTTCTGGGAGAAGTAAGATGATAAAACAAGATAAAACGACCGCTCAGCAGGAAGAAGCTCTTTTTGAACATGCCGGACTCATTAAAAACATACCCACTGAAATGCCCCACAGGCCGAAAACGATAATTCTATCGAAAAAAGCGGATCAATACATTTCAGATTTGCATGAGCATACCGGACTGGATAAAGCACCGATTGCCAAACTGGCGTTTTCCCTTTCAATGGCAAAAGACGGCCCTTCAGTGCCCGAGAGCCATAATAAAGAGGGTGGGGAAATAAGCGCGCATTGCTTCCTGCAGGATGATATGCTTATTTACTCGCTGGCCTGTCATGTGTATGGAAAGGTGCTGAACCGGGAACAGATGTATTCAGAACCCTCGATCGTAAAAAATCACATTGACACCGGCGCGGCTGAATTATGGGAAATGTTTGAAGAGAACACTCGTGATGTAGACAGTTTTTACTGCACCCTGTCCGAGTTTGCCAATCACGGCATTGATGAGATCGATGACATGATCAAAAGTGACCTGGAGATGTTTCGTGGGCATCTCAGCATACCTGTAGGCAGCTCAATCCCCGGCGGCAACCCTGTATCGATGGATATAAGTGACTCTCTGAAGCATACCAATGCCCATGTGGCTATAGTGGGCACTTCAGGGGTGGGCAAGACTCAGCTTCTTTTGAAAATGCTGTCCGGGATACGGTCTCAGTCGAACCGGAAAGTCAACTTCATCTTTTTGGATTACAAGGGGGATGTTTCGGCGAACGATAAATTTGCAGAGAGCACCGGGGCCGAAATCTACAGGCTCCAGCAGCAAGAGAATCCCACGCTCCCGATCAATCCCTTTGTCCTGAGCGATTACGATGAAAAATCGATTAAGATTGCGGCGCAGGAGAAACTGGAGACTTTTGCTATAATCGGCGACAGATTAGGCAGCAAACAAAGAGGGGCGCTCAAGGATGCCATAGTTCGCGCCTATGCTCTAGCCCGGGAAGCACACCCTGAGAGACCATACCCTGATTTCAGAGAGCTTGCGGATATAGCTTTGATGGATCAAAGCGGGCACAATAACCTCACCGAGGCAGTTGAGCAGCTGGCCAATTATGATATTTTCTGGTCGCACGAAAGCACCGAAAAACCCATCGACTGCCTGTCGGGTAAAACCATGATTGTTGACCTTTCCGGGCTTTCGGTCTGCAGGGAACTGCCGCCTTTTCTTTTGATTGAAAAACTCTATAAAGAGATGAGACTGCTGCCGGAAAGTCCTTTTGATGACTACAAACGCACTCTGCGCACCATTCTGGTAATAGATGAGGCGCATCACTACCTGGGGGCGAAGAACCGCTTTCTGCAAGAGATAATCAGGGAGGGCCGTTCAAAGGGAATATATGTCTTCCTCGCTTCTCAGTCCCCGAAGGATTATTACCAACAGGGATTTGATTACCGGGAGCTGCTGGAATTTGTTTATGTCTTTCAGTGTCAAACCGCAAAAAAGAGTTCCATACAGGAATTGCTGGGGTGCAGTGCGGGGACTGCCAAGAATCTGCAAACTCAAATCGCCAACTTGAATCCTTTTGAGGTAATAACAAAAAGCTTCGATGATGGGCGGGAATTCCAGAAAATCAAGACCGAGCTGGCCTTTGTTTAAGGAAAAAACCTTAAACACCGTGCTGTGAAGAATTCCTGTTTAAGGAAAAATCCTTAAACGCGAAGCCGAAGAACACACTTTTGAAAGCGGTTATTTTCTGCAGGAGTAGGCCAGCGGCTGCGTTTATGCTAATGCGCGGTAAAATAGTAAAGCCGTTATAAGTGCTGAAACCTGGCACCAGTGCCATATCAGAGTTTTTTACTGCTTAAAAATTCAAAGCTGAAAATACAGCCCTGCGATTCTTATCCCGCCGTTAAATCACGTTTTCGCAAGGAAACCAGAACCCGGGACGCTATTTGACATGGCAGGTGTGGTATAATAGGTCTGCATAATGTTTTAATGTATTTTGCTGCAATTCTTTACCCACGTATTATTGGTTTGACAAAAGGCTGATTACTATGTAACATAAACATGCTATATATGGCGAATTTCTTAGCTCTCATGTCCTTTTCCCAGCATTATTTGTAATATTTATTGTGCCGTAACGCATATTGAAATCTTATCTTATATCTTATAAATGCTTGAATCTACAGAGAAAATCATAGCCGAGACCGAAGAAGTTTCCGGCTTTCCGGTCCATGTCGAAGCAGACAGTTCCCTGGAAACTTCTGCCACCGTGAAAATGGCACAGGAGGGTCTGAATACCCATCTG
>PWZK01000339.1 GCA_003567495.1 Candidatus Brocadiaceae bacterium | reverse complement strand
CGAACGGTTTCCCAGGGTAGCGCCGGCAAACCTGCGCCGTCGCAACCCTGGGCTACAATTAAATATCCCCGTTGGGGAATGGGGGCTCAATATATAGCGGAAGTTCACATATCCTGATCTCCGAGAAAAAGCCATGAGACCTTTTTTTGCTTTTCGGGTCTTATTCAGAAAGATCGCCAATATCTAACGAACCCGTTGGCTCACAATTTCTGGTATTGCTGCATAGTTCACAATCTGAACGTGTTTCACTGAGGACTTACTAACTTCTTCTTAGTTCTGTCCACCGGCATTTTAGACGTCCTCGCTATCTTCTTTCAGACGTTGCACTTCGTCCTCCAGCTGCTGAATCCGCTGCTGTAATTCAGCATTTTGTTCCTTGAGCTCGGTGTTTTCCTCCAGAAGATCTGCAACGGTTTCTTCAAGGTCGGCTTTTGCTCTCTGCAAATCCTGTAGCTCGCCTTCCAATTCTTCAATCCTTGCCCCCGACTTCTCAAGCTCACCCTCCAACTCTGCGACTTTTTCATCCGCCTGCTTGATTCGGCCTGTCAGCTCCGCTTTTTCAGTCTGCGCCTTTTCAAGCTCTTCCCCGGCACGCTCCAGTTGCGCGGTCAGACTTTCCACCTCCTGTTCGGCCTGCCTTTTCACCTCCACCGCTTCGTCGAGCTCGGCGACCCGCGCCTCAGCCTCACTGAGTTCGGCTCTGATGTTTTCAAGCTCTTCCGCCATTTCCTGCTCGGCCTGCTCCGCTGCCAGCCTGTATGCTCTCTCTCTGTGAAGATCTTCTTCCACCGTTGCACAGCCCGCCGCGAAGCAAAGCGAGGCCGCCAGAACTACAAAACATTTTCTTGTACCAACCATATATCTCACCTCCATTTTGGTAAACATTAAACGCTGGTATTATTGAACCACGGTTCTAAGCAGTCTGCAGGGACGAAAAATCGCAAATCCCAAATAAATTCAAAATTACATTATATGCCAACCCGCTTTCTGTAGCAAGGGAAGGGCGAAAAAACACCCCCACGATTGATTGAAACGAGTATCTGCGTTATTATAAATGCTGGACTGCGGGCCTCTGCGGTTTGTCCGCATATTTCATAAACCAACGACAGGAGTTAACAGGCATGTTTTCAGGTTTTCAGCATGAACGAGACAGGTAAAAAAATCCGCGACCCCGTCCACGGGGATATCTATCTGGAGAAAGATGAATTGCAGGTGCTCGATACCGCCGAAATGCAGCGGCTGCGCGGAATACGTCAGCTCGGCACCGCTTTCTATGTGTATCCGGGTGCACACCACAGCAGATTCGAACATTCGCTTGGGACCTGCCGGATGGCCAAGGAACTGCTTCGTGCCATTGAGCGGCGCGGCAATCATAATATCCCGCCGGCGGAAAAAAAAGCGGTGACGCTGGCCGCACTGGCACACGACGTTACACATGTCCCGTTCGGGCACACCTTCGAGGACGAACGTAAATTAATGCCAAGACATGACGAAGACCGCGACCGATACGACTATTTCCTGCTCGGCGGCGAACTCGGAGAAGTGCTCAAGGCCAGCGAGCCCGGACGAATGGCTCTGTCCATTCTTGCACCCGCCGGGGAACTTCCTCCCGATAAGAAATACCTCAAAGAGATGGTCGACGGGATGATATGTGCGGATCTCCTTGACTATCTTAAACGTGACAATTATTACTGCGGCCTCTCGCAGCTTTATGACGACAGGCTTTTTCACTATTTTGACATCTACGACGGCCGGCTGACGCTAACCCTGCATCACAACGGGCTTTTTCGCCACGACGCGCTCAGTGAAATAACCCACCTGCTAAGAATCCGCTACGTGCTAAGCGAACGGGTTTTCTATCATCACGCGAAGATTGCTTCGGGCGTTATGATTTCCAAAGCCGTTGAAAGAGCGCTGAGCCTGGGGATGCCGGCACACCAGCTCCGCACCATGCAGGACGACGCGCTGCCTTACTACCTGAAAGACGCCTTTGGAAGCGATAAGCCCTTATGTGAACTGTTGAAATGGTTTTCCGAAAGACGCCTTTTCAAGCGGTGCTTTATGCTTTCAGTCGGTATAGGGAAAGAAACTGTGGCGGAGCTCGAACAAAAATATCATGAGAATAAAGCCGGTTCCAGGGTGAAGCTGGAGAAGAAGATTGCAGACATAGCCGGCATAGAGCCCCACGAGGTCGCTGTTTACTGCCCTTCGGGAAAGATGTCGCTGAGAGAGGCCATGATGCCCGCCCTTTGTGGCCCGGGCCGAATCAAACGTTTTTGCGACCTCAATTCCGCCGAAGTCCGTGTGCTGCGACAACAACATAAAGCACTGTGGAAGTTTTTTGTTTTCGTATCGCCGAAAGCGGCGTGCAGGCGAAAAGAAATAGCCGGGACTTGCGAGGAAATCCTGGGTTTTAAAAACGAGCTGTAGAGCCTGTTGGACAAAAATAGACTTTATGCGATATGCAGGACTTATAGGGCCTAATTCTTTTTCAAGACTTAGCTTGAAAAAGAATTAATAAAACGACAACGACAACGGCTACGAAAATAGCAAAAAAATGTTGCAGGTTTGTTTTTTAGGCCCGAAGGGCCGTCTGATTCATAGCCCGGGGCGCAAGCCCCGGGAAAAGGGCGCAAACCACAGAACAGAGCCCCGGCAGGGGCGATTCAAAGGTTTGGCGAATTCAAGGCGAGCACCTTTCTTGAGT
>PWZK01000034.1 GCA_003567495.1 Candidatus Brocadiaceae bacterium | reverse complement strand
TTGCCTTTTGTAGCGCAGGCGTCCCGCCTGCATCGTACGGGAGGCCGGGGCGCTACACAAAAACGAATGCAGGCGAGGACGCCTGCGCTACTTTTAACGTGGTTTACTGAATATATACGATGGACGAAATGGACTGCATGGACCCTATGGACGGGTAAATACTCAGTGAACTACGTTTTGGATATGTTCAGTAAATGAGTACAGCTACCTGATCCTTATCATCGCCGGCATGAGGGTGGCCGGCCGGTAATCGCCCATCAGCGAGACGGCGTGCAGATACCGGAAGCCGTCTTCAACCATCTCCGGAAGCAGCGCGGTTCGCCCCCTTTCAAGCAGTCCGGGGGGATAGTTAACCCCGATATCCCTGCCCGTCAATATGGCATCGAGAAGACTCTGTGGTTTTGGCAGAGAAATTACGGTTATATCTTCATCCTCGCCTATGCCGGCCAGTTCTCGCGCATACGCTATAGCCTCGTGCAACCCGCCTGCCTCATCTATGAGCCCCATCTCGAGTGCCTGAATGCCGGTAAGCGGCCGGCCGCCCGCCGCCGCGCTCAGCTTTTCACCTGACATGCCCCTGGCATCCGCAACGCGGCCGAGAAATGTGTCGTATGTATTTTCCAGCAGGTGGCGAAACCTCTCCCGCTGGCTTTCCGAAAAAGTCTCGATGGGCGAGAAAAGCCCCGAATGCCTGCCGCGCTCAAAAACCTCAACGTTTATGCCCAGCTTGTCAAACAGATCTTTGACGACGAATTTTCCGCCCACAACACCGATTGAGCCGGTCATCGACCCCTCACTGGCAAACACATATCTTCCGGCGCATGCGATGTAATAGCCTCCGGATCCGGCCACATCGGAGATAGAAGTAACAACAGGCACCGCTCGGTCGGTTTCGCGAACCGCTTCCCATATCAGATCGGCGGCCTGCGCATCGCCGCCGGGACTTTCAATGCGCAGCACGACGGCTGCAACGTTCGGTTTATCTCGCAGCTCCTGCAAAATCCTCACCACCAGCCTGGCATCAACCACCGAATCGTCTAAGAGTGCCGTTTCGGGACGCTCCATAACTACGGGACCGACCATATTGACTATTGCGATTACATTACCCTCGGGAAAGACTTCCCTTCGCAGTTCAGCCCGCATCCCGAGCAAAATTTTCATCAGCCGCTGCGTCCCTTCGCCGAGCGGTATCGCAGTGATTTCCTCCCTGCCATAGTCGGAGACGTATTCAAACGGCGCCTCTTCCTTTTCTCTTAGTTCTTTGAGCAATTCATGATGAAATTTCACATCATCTATAAGACCGGCCCGAAGCGCGCCGGAGGTCGTGTAGGGGCCGGAATCTACAAGCTCTATCACGGATTCCGGTTCAAGTCCCCTGCCTTCTGCAATATCAGCCGCAAACTGATCGAACAGTGAATCAAAAAGCAAACCCGCGGCGTCTTTAAATTTCTCCGAAGCACTTTTATCAACAAAAGGGTCGGCCGCGCCCTTATAATCGCCAACCTGCAGAAAATCGGCTTTAACGCCGACCTTATCCAGGAGGCCTTTTAAAAACATAACTTCCCCCCGCAGACCGGTAAGCATAAGAGAACCCGCCGGTGGCATAACAACGCGATCGGCGCCGGAGGCTATGTAGTATTCCAGATTGCCGGCCCTTTCGAGGAAAACTATAGTTTCTTTTCCGGCCCCGGCAATGTTACTGATTGCGTTTCGCACCTCCCGCGCCTTTCCCCAACCGCCCCCGAACCGCCCCATGCGCACTATTACACCGTCGATCGATCTGTCCACGGCCGCTGCATTGAGGCGTTGCACGAGATCTTTGAGAGTATGTAAATCGGGACGAAGCAAATAAATCTCCGGCAAGCTTTCCGGCACGCGGCCGCTGATTTCCACCCCCCCGTATTTTACGGGCCGCAGATGCTCGCCTTCGGGGTCGAGCCGCACCTCGCGCTCGGCAAAAATGCGTCCCGGCAAAAGCAGCACAGCGCACAAACACAGCAGCATGCCGGGGCCATGGCGGTGGGTAAAAGCCTTTTTGGGAGAATTACGACCTTCCATTTTGCGGGAATCACTGGGTGAAAATGTGAGTAATGGACAAACAGGGTTATAGGACCTATAGGTCATATAGGTCCTATAACCAAAGTACTACATAAGACCCCACGATGTATTAAAACGCATATTTTTCTTCGTCGTGGAGGATTATTATGCGGGGACGCACAAGGATCAGCAGGGTGGTATATTCTCTGTGCGTGCCCTCACCGCCGAACAGGCGCCCGAGCAACGGCATTTTGCTGAGAATCGGAATGCCCGTTTCCCTCTCGCGTTCTTCGGTCCTGCCCAGCCCGCCTACCACAAGCAGACCACGATCGGGAACCCCCACCGTATTCTGAAACTCCTGTATAAACTGACGCGGATGCTTTATGTCGAGGTACTCTATTCGTGAAGTTATCAATACATCCCGCGGGATGTCATCGATATCTTCGGGGATATCCTCGGCGTATTCGGTCAACTGGATGGGCCGCTGGGTCTCGTCAAACCCGATAATCGTATCTATCTCGGGCCTCAGCTCAAGATAGACGTATTTGCGACAGGAGCTGACTATCGGTCTCAGATCCAGCAGTATGCCGTCTTCGACGTATTCCAGAACGGGACTGAAGGTCTGAAGATCATCAAAGACTTCAACATTATAATCAGCGATATAAGTTTCCT
>PWZK01000035.1 GCA_003567495.1 Candidatus Brocadiaceae bacterium | reverse complement strand
CGCATACTGCAAGTGCAGATTTCTGAAGCAGATGTGCCGCTGGAGACGCGCCCGCAGGGCCTGCCTGCTGCAGGCAGGTAAACCGTCGTTTTTGAGGCTAAAACACGAGTGTGATTTTCAAAAGCTGTAAAATGTGCTTGTAAGATTAAACATAACAGTCGTTTATATTAAATTCTGCCGTTGGTTTATGAAATGCGGGTTAAAAGAAGAAAAAGGATGTATTGCTTCGTTTTGCTCTCGGGGCTTGCCGTTTCAGTGTTGATGATGGCGGCGAGTTGTCGCGCTCCCGATATTGTCGGTGGTCCGCTTCATAACCAACGTCTTTCCGACGGCACTTACCGCGGGAAGGCAAGCTACTGGCCGGTTCGTGTAACTGTGGATGTGAAGGTGGAAGACCGGCAAATCGGACATGTCAGGATTGTCAGGCATTTCTACGGGCGGGGGCGGAAGGCCGAGGAGCCGGTTCTGGATCGCATAATCAAGGAGCAGTCCACCGATGTAGATGCAGTAACAGGCGCCACAGGAAGCAGCGTGGCCATAATGAATGCGGTCGAAGACGCCCTGGATAAAGCGCGTAAGTGAAATATGAAATATGCGGGTTACTCGTCTCGATATTCATCAATCATCCTGTCCAGCTCCCGTTTGCGCGCGCGCCGGCCGCTTTTTTTTGCGTTTTTTTTGAATCGCGTCTCGTGCGCCGAGCTTTCGTCATGGCGTTGTTTCAGTGAAGGAACAAGCGCGGCGACGATTCCGGCATACGAACTGTAGCGCATCTGTGGTATCTGTCCCGATTCAGCGGCGCTCTTGACCGCACAATCCGGTTCGTGCAGATGCGTGCAGTCCGGCATCCTGCACTGCTGCGCCCGTTGCCATATTTCGGGAAAAAACTGCTGGACTTCGTGTTTTTCTATGTCCCAGGGCTGTAGCTCCCTTATGCCCGGGGTGTCAACAACGTAACCGCCGAAATCCAGTTTAAGGAGGGTAGCTTTTGCGGTGCAGTGCGTGCCTTTCCACCCCAGCGGGGCGGTTTTCAGCTCAATGCCGGGCTGGATGGCATTAATCAACGACGACTTACCAACGCCGCTGTGGCCGGCTACAACGGTGGTTTTTCCCTCCAGAGTTTTTTTCAGATTCTCCAGGCCGGCTTCGCTTTTTGCGGAAGTAAGCAAGACGCGGTATCCGGCGCTCTCGTATATGCCGGCCACATCAATGTAGTGACGGTCCGTCTTGCCGGCGAGGTCGGTCTTGTTTATGCAGATAACCGGCACAATGCCGCCACTTTCGGCTGAAATCACGTAACGGTCTATTATGCCGGGCGTCAGCGGGGGACTGTTCACGGAGCCGACGATCATGGCCTGGTCCACGTTTGCGGCTATAATCTGCTCCAGGCGCGGATTGCCGGGATGAGAGCGCGAAAGGTGTGTACGGCGCGGTAGTACCCCGGTTATGACCGCTTGCCTGTCGGATCCGGAGGTCTCCTCAACAGTAACTCTGTCGCCCACCGCAAGCGGTTTTTTCTCTCCCGTATCACTATCGGTAAGTTTTCCGCGTGCCGTGCAGATGTACTCACCGCGCTCGGTATCGACACGGCATGAAACGGATTCAATCGTTGTAATGACGCCTTTCAGCTTTCCCTCCCGTTGTAGAGGTGGATTCCGATGGATACAAAAAAAATACAATTACAAATCGGCTTCCATCCTCTGCTGTTGTTCCTCAACTTTCGTCAAACGGTAATATCTGGGCGCCAGTTCCATCGGTTTAACGGTTCTGCCTTCTCTCGCATGAACCCCTCCCAGCAGGGCAACCGCTCCCGCGCGCCCGGAGGCAACATTTTTTTTCTCTTCCATGAGACAAAACTCCGGCTGTTTAAACACCTCCGGGTATGCACAGGCGCCGGTTCCGAAAACAGTCGTGCCGCGTGGCAGGCGTTCGGCCAGAAGGTGCGGGGGGTGGATCATAACCCCGCTCAGGGCTTCCCAGCCAGTGCGTTTTTTTTTAAATATACGTCCGTAAACCGCGTTGCGCCTGGCATCGCGCAGCGGGCAGACGGTATCGCCCGAAACATCCCCGGCATCGACGTTAAACACCATTGTTTCCAGTGAACACACGCCCGCGACTTCCAGTTTGAGAGCGTAAGCCAGCGATTTTGCACAGGTGACTCCTACCCTAAGTCCGGTGAAAGAGCCGGGTCCGATGCTCACCGATACCATTCCAAGCTCGCTTTTGTCAACCCCGCAGCTCAGGAGTATTGCATCTATGTGAGGAATAATATCCCTTGCATGCACGGCTCCCGTTTCAAAGCATGTTTCTCCCAACAGTTCGTCTTCCGTGGCCAGCGCTACACTGCCGGGATCCGAACTCGTTTCTATTCCCAGTATATACAATTATTCCGGCCTCTCTCCGATATTGGTTTTGTTGGATGCCATTCAACGTTTTGAATTTTGATATTATAATTTTGAATTTATTTGGAACTTGAGATTTTGAATTTGCAATTTTCTCTGCGTATGCACAGTACCGCGCCGAAGCCTGCCTGCTGCAGGCAGGGCGCCACATTTTCCGAGCGAAGTCTTTGAAAAGGCGTAGGCACTTAACCTGCATTTCTCACAAAGCAACGACATAAATCAGGATAAAAGGCTCTTGTTCATCACGATAGTGATTTATTTGCACCTTTACAAATTTGCAGAGTGTATGTCCACTTTTACAAACGGCGCT
>PWZK01000191.1 GCA_003567495.1 Candidatus Brocadiaceae bacterium | reverse complement strand
GGGCTCGAACAGACCGTCTATGACGACAAAATGCCATGGCTGCACGAACATTTTTCCCGTAAGGATGTCTCTCAACTGGGACCAGGCGATATCAAAATCCAGGGCGGTTTCGCTCGTGGAGTCGACCAGATGAAGTTTTTTAAAGATATTAATTTCGGCCATGTTCCAGGGCGGAAGCACGACCACCCTTTTGAGCAAGAATTGGAGTTATGCCGACAAAGCGGTACCCTGTATTTCGGAAACTGGCCGAAATATGAGGAAGAAACGGACCGGCAATATGTCCGCCGGCTTCACAAATGGGCCGCCCGCGGTTGCCTGATACCACAGGTCGGTTGTGAGTGGGGAGAAGAAGGCTCTTTTGAAACTCCTTACGAGCTTATGGATTTCTGGCACAGCCTCGATACAAACGGTGGTCATGAAAAATGACGAACTCGACAAACCATCGCACGAAACTTGTATTCATGCACAATGCTGACCCAACCCCCCCCCGCGGCTACGGTGGCATAGATGTCATCCAGGAACGCGTACGCCCTGCCAGTGTGCAGGAAATTGCGTACCGAGACGTCCGCGTTTTTAATAACGCTTGTTCACAGGATAGTTACGCATACCGTTTATGGCAACAGAAAAAAATAATTTAATACGTCAGATACGCGCCAAAGGCATAAAATCCGGGCGAGTTCTGGATGCAATGCGGAAGGTGGACAGAATCAGCTTTGTGCCGCAGGAACAAAAGGCCGTGGCTTACGCAGACGCTCCGCTTCCGATCGGTTTCGGTCAGACCATATCCCAGCCATATATCGTAGCGCTTATGTCCGAAATGCTCAACGTGCGGCATGGAGAGAAAGTGCTTGAGATAGGCACCGGAAGCGGTTATCAGTTTGCGGTCCTGAAGGAACTCACCCCCCATGTCTATGGCGTTGAACTGAAAAAAGAGCTGGCCGATCCTGCCGTGAAATACCTGCGCAACGCAGGCTATAGAGACATCAATATCAAGCTGGGGGATGGTTATGAGGGCTGGGAGGAACACGCCCCGTTTGACAAGATTATAGTGACCGCCGCTGCTGTACATGCCCCCCCACCTCTTATAAAACAGCTTGAATGCGGCGGAAGGATGGTTTTACCCCTGGGAGGGCGGGATGAAGTGCAATACCTGACCGTTTTAACTAAAGACGGACGCGGGCGGATAAGTGAGGAAAAAACGGACCCCGTTAGATTTGTGCCGATGCTGGGCCGTGCTCAGGAAAAGAAAAAATAGCTGTGAGGGATTTGCACGTCAACTTTTTTGGCTTACAGGCGCAAAACATATAACCATTAAGCCTGGATTTGATCTATGTGTTTTCAGAGGCAATAACTTCTGCCATATTGAGCACCCATTCCCCAACGGGGATGTTTAATTAAAGCCCAGGGTTGCGACGGCGTTTGTATCGCCCCTTCGGGGCTCTTTTCTGTTGTTTGCGCCCTTTCCCCGGGGGCTTGCGCCCCGGGCTACTAATCAGACGGCCCTTCGGGCCTGACGGCAAACGATATTATCTTTTAGAACATCGACAATTTGTTGTCAATGTCAGGCTATTAAGCGTCTACTCGATGATGCTGGGCACCTTGAAGCAGCCTTCCGCCTTCTCGGGCGCGTTCTCCAGTGCCTCGCGGCGTGACAACGATTCTGCAGGCTGATCGCTTCGAAACACGTTTTCCCTGTCTGAAAGGTGCACCAGAGGTTCTGTGTCGCCGGTGTCCAGTTCGTTTAACTTTTCCATATATTCAAGCACGGCGTCGAGCCGGACGGCAAAACGCCGGATGTCTTCTTCAGCAAGATCCAGTCTTGCAAGATTCGCCACGTAAGCGGTCTGTTCTTCACTAATAGCCATACTAGGTCCTTAATACCGAGAGGCTTGTTTTGATTCAATTGCCGGTAAAATTCTGATTACGCTGAAGGTTTTACCAGTTTGCCCGACTTTATACATTTCGCGCAAACGCGTATCTTCTTTTTTTTGCCGTCGATTTCCGCCCGGACCTTCTGTATGTTGGGTTTGAACTTCCGCTTTGTGACACCGGTTTGTTTGATGCCTACACCGCCTTCACGTTTGGGCCGGCCGCGTTTCGCTATGCTGTTGCCGCTTGAAGGTCCTTTGCCGCAAATGCTGCATTTCCTTGCCATCTGATATCTCCGTAGTATAGTTCTGTATTTTGATACAATCGCCATTTTATCGTTTTTTTGATATAAAATCAATTGAAGGCTCACCATTGTATTATTATTTGACCCGGGCGCTTTTTTTTGGTATTCTTCGTCGCATGCTAAAACCAAAAGATTTTTTTAATGACAGCGCGCTGGCCAGTGTGCTTTTCGAAGGCTCAGAGCACGTTTGGGACGGGCTGAAGAATATAGAAAGCTATATCTCAGGCCACTTAAAAGCAAACGTTTCTGAAATAAAAAGAGCGGGCACGGTGGTGGCCGAGACCACCGTGCTGGACAACGGGGCCACCGTACATGAAGGTGCTTATATCATAGGCGAGCGGGTCGAGGTGGGCGCCGAAAGCGTGATCGAGCCGGGCGCCTGCATAAAAGAACCTGCTATAATAGGTCCCCGTTCGCAGGTAAGACACGGCGCCTATATCAGGGGCAACGTTCTGATCGGACCGGACTGCGTTCTGGGACATGCGAGTGAATTAAAAAATTCCGCTCTTCTGGGCGGCAGCAAGGCCGGACATTTTGCAT
>PWZK01000329.1 GCA_003567495.1 Candidatus Brocadiaceae bacterium | reverse complement strand
TTGGCGAACTCAGGGCGAGCTCTTTTCTTGAGTCGCCCCGTCGGGGCTCAGCAGGGGGTGGTGCTCAGGTTCCCCCGGGTTTCCTTCGGTCACCCGGGGCTACCTGCCTGCGCCGCAGCGCGGCAGGCAGGCGGGTGAGTCGGCCCTTCGGGCCTAAAAGACAATTACGAATGACAAGTATCCAATGACAAAAAAACAACCGGAGTAAGCGTTGGAAGCGCGATATGTTATAGCCTGTGACGGAGTGAAGGCCCCGAATGGGGCCGAAGCGAAGCCACAGGGCGGGTAACGCGCGCAATAAACGAGTCCTGAAGGGACGGGATAGCCGTGGAGAAGAAGGCGCTCCATTTTCAGAGCGAAATCTCTTAAAATGCGTAGTATCTAATTCCTAATTCCACATTCCTCATTCCAGATTCCGGCTTGTCCGGGTTAGGCGCTTAATGTAGCCAATCTAACATTTTTTTGTCGCTTTGCGAAAAAGAATGAATATCCAATATCCAACACTCAATATCCAATGACAAAGGAACGACAATATGATCTGGAAGATCGGTTGATCGATTCAGAAGACCCGCCTGCCGGATTCAGAAAGCTTTTTGACCCGGACAGTGCCTTTGTTTCCGAAAAGCAGCGTGCTGAGTTATGCTTACATTCCGGCGTGCTTGCCGATCTGGCTGCCGAAGCGTTCATGGACCTGTCATTTTTTCTGCGCGCTTCGCATCTGGACGCTCTCGCCGGGGTCGTAAAAGATCCGTCGGCCGGTAAAAACGAACGTTTTGTTTGCAGCATGCTTATAAAAAATGCCGTAGTGGCTTCCGGGCAGGTTCTCCCGCTCTGTCAGGACACGGGTACTGCCACAGTCATGGGTTGGAAGGGGCATCAGATTATAACCGACGGCTCCGATTATGCACGCCTTGCAGGCGGCATTGCCAAAGTTTACCGGGACTGCAATCTGCGCTATTCCCAGCTCGCTCCTCTCTCCATGTTCGAGGAGAAAAATACCGGCAGCAATATGCCTGCGCAGATAGACATATTTGCTACAGAGGGGGGCGAATATGATTTTCTTTTCATGGCAAAGGGGGCCGGTTCCTCCAACAAAACCGCTTTTTTTCAAAAAACACGCGCCTTGCTTTCGCCGGATGTGCTGGATAGGTTTTTAATCCGCCAGATAGCCGAACTCGGCGCCGACGCATGTCCACCCTATCATATCGCGGTAGTGATAGGCGGCTCATCACCGGAACATAACCTTAAGATGCAGAAACTTGCCCCCTCCGGATGGCTTGACGGACTGCCGGATTCCGGAAACATGGATGGGCGAGCGTTTCGCGATCCTGTATGGGAAGAGAGGGTTATGCAAATAGCAGCTGAAACGCCGGTGGGCGCTCAGTTCGGTGGCGGGAATTTGGCATTATCTGCGCGGGTAATAAGGTTGTCCAGGCATGGCGGGTCCTGCCCGGTTTCCGTCGGCGTTTCCTGCAACGCTCACAGAAATATCAGGGCAAAAATATCGAGAAAAGGCGTCTTTCTTGAGCAACTGGATAAGAATCCGTCAAGATTGCTCGACGTGGTTGAGGGCATGCCGGGACCCGATGTTGTTCGCATAGAGTTGGATTGTTCGATCGAAGAGGTGCTGGCACAATTGCACGGTCTTAAACCAGGCGCTCTGCTGCTTCTCAACGGCCCGCTGACTGTAGCGCGCGACCTCGTCCACGCGGAGCTTTATGAAAAAATACGCAGCGGCGGCAGGATGCCTGAATATATGAAAAAACATCCCGTTTGCTATGCCGGGCCCGCCCGAAGGCCTGCCGGGCGCGTAATAGGCAGCATCGGGCCCACTACTTCCAGGCGTATGGATAGTTGGCAGGAGTTTTTTATGAAAGAGGGGGCCTCGCTGATAAGCATCGGAAAGGGATCTCGTTCGCCCCGGATGAAGCGTTGGTGCCGGGAATACGGCGGATTTTATCTCGGCACCGTGGGCGGTGCCGCAGCATTGATAGCCGAGGAACACATAACTTCCTGTGATATAATTGATTATCCTGATTTTGGCATGGAGGCTGTATACAGCATAAAGGTCAGGGATTTACCTGCATTTATCATATATGATGACAGGGGAGAAAGTTTTTACCCTTGAGTTTTATTACGGATATATCACGTGTCTGAAAAATACATGCTTAAAGCGCTGGAGCTGGCATCCGGCGGTGCGGGCTATGTGGAGCCCAACCCGATGGTAGGCGCACTCATATTGCGCGGAAACGAAGTAATAGGGGAGGGGTTCCATTGCCGATTCGGGGTTGCACATGCCGAAGCGAATGCGATCCGCAATGCAAAGGATGCCGGCCATGATGTCAAGGGGGCAACGCTTTACGTCACTCTCGAACCCTGCGCTCATCGTGGTAAGACGCCCCCGTGTTGCGAGGCGATTATCGAAGCCGGTCTGCAAAAAGTCGTTATTGCCGCCGAGGATCCGTTGTGGAAACAACATGCCGGCGGAGAAAACAAAAGACAAAGGGGCATTGACGTGCTTCGGGGCGCCGGGTTGGAGGTTGAAACCGGTTTGTGTCGCGATTCCGCCGTCATGCTGAATGCAGCCTTTTATAAGCGGGCCGCCACGAATATGCCGCTCCTCGTAGCAAAGTGGGCAATGAGTGCGGACGGCAAGATAGCAACCGGCACCGGATCATCTAAATGGATAAGCTGTCCGCAGTCGCGCAGAATAG
>PWZK01000221.1 GCA_003567495.1 Candidatus Brocadiaceae bacterium | reverse complement strand
GCGCCGTTGGGGCCGAGGAACGCGAAAATCTCTCCGCGCCGCACCTCGAAACTGACGCGATCCACCGCCAGATGCGTTCCGTAATATCTGACGAGTTCCTTACTTTCCAGTATTATATTCATATGAGCACCTGATTTAATAGAGAAGTGAATAGTTCTCCACAAAAATCGGAACTAAGTCTCTTCAGCGTTAGCACCGCAATCGCTGCCGGCGCATAAATCGGTCGGCAGCGAACGGTGCAGTTCGGAATTTACTTGTCCTCTTCGCTGGTGCAGGGATGATTCTTATCATCGCCGTGGCACTTCCGGATCTGCTCCGGTGAGCAGTCCTGAGGCTTTCCCTTCAACTCTTCCGGCCTTTCGCACCTCTTTTCTTCATCACAGCACTCGCACATAACACACCTCCGTATAAATGTGCATCAGCGGATTAAAAGGGCTTTTTTTAGGAGAAGCCCTGCTTAAACCTTTCCTGAAAGCCATACGCATAGATTGTGAACAACTCGTTAAGTGTCTATGCAAATACTATCACATTTGTCTATCATTGTCAAATCCTGCCAAATTTTATTTTCTGTCGTCATCACAAATCACAAGAGGCCTCCAGGAACTCCTCTGTTAGCTGCTTCCAACGCTTGAGCTCCTCGTGATTGAGGCTGTAGTGAACATAATAGCCGCGTTTTTCGTCATTTACTATCCCTGCATCCCTTAATATCCTCAGATGCTGAGAGACCGCAGCGGGAGTAATGTTCAGACCGCGGGCCATTGCGTTCACACAGAGTGAGCGGCCTTTCAGCAATTGGATGATCCGGACCCGCGTGTCCACGGAAAGAATTTTGAATACCCTCGACAATTCACGTGCATTTTCAGTCATGACGCTCCTCCAAAGTTTAAGTTTATATGCATATACTATCACAAAGGTGAGCTTGTGTCAAGTGTTTCAAAAAATGCCTTCGGTAGCATTATGCACCTTCGCAAGAAGGCGTGCGGGTGCAACATGCAACTGAATGCGTTCCCCTCTTTTGCTCCAAAAACGCCTTCCGCCCTCTGTAATGTCTTCTTATGCAAGGTGATGGGCCATTTTGTTTTCCTCAGCCCGCCTTAATGGCACAGCAGTTGCTAATTATACATCTGAGAGGTCAAAAACATGAAGATAGCAATACCTGTTTATAAAAACAGCGTTTCGAATACGTTTGATTTCGCGCGGAAGCTCTTGGTGGTTACCGTCGAGGAGGGCAGCGAGACACAGCGCAGTGAAGTTGAGATAGCGGGCCGGGAGCCCGCTCAGCGTGCCGCCCGGGTGAAAGGGCTCGGCGTTGATGTGATCATCTGCGGCGCGGTCTCGCACTTTCTGGCCGGTATGATAGAGAAAACAGGTATTGAATTGATCCCTTATGTGACGGGAAATGTCGAGGAGGTGCTTCAAGCCTATCTCAGCGGCGAACTGATGGGGCCGCGCTTCCGGATGCCGGGCTGCCGGCATGGGCTGAGAAAAGGCCGGCGGATGCGATTTCGTTTGAGCCGGCCATCAACGGTAAATGGTTCGTTTCCGATACGCGTTTCGGCCCGATGGTGCATGCCCGGCTGGGCATTGCCGAAGAGAACAGCGTCAAGCTCGTGACACTTATACGTAAAAAGGCTAAGGGACTCGTTGTTTGGGAGCTGCCCTCAACAAGTGGTTTAATTTTATGAATATAAGGTGTTTTAAGGCCTTTGAAATGCCCCTTACACGCGATTTTCGGGGCCGGGAAAAGAATTTAAGCGTTTGTGGAGTCTCTTCATTGTTTTTTCTCAAGTTATTTTTATTCTTGCAAAAGTTCATCGGGTCGGGGACTTGCATGGGTGCAAATGGATGCTTCGGGAGCTGCGAGGGGACTATGATGCTTAAAACGATTTTTTGGGGCCGGAAATCGCCTCTAAGCTGTATAGCGGCGCCTTTGGAAGGAGGTAAAAGGTTGCAATGCATAACCTTGTCGAGGGCAGCCCCCAGAGCCCCCAGAGCCTGCCCAGAGCCAAGCTGATGCTGCGTGAAAGGATGTTCAGCTAAGGAAAATCAGCATTATTGACATTTCCTCGCTGGTAGCTTACACTGAGTACAGGTTAATCGGATGGTGCGCGAGTATAGCGGTTCATTTCGTTGGGAGCCCAATTATGGCTAAGAGAACAAAAGAAGGCCGGTTTCAAAAAAAGCGGGGCGACACACGCATTGGAACGATCGAAAAGAAGTAAAACGTCGATTTTGGCGTGCGAACGGACAAAAAGCTGGAGAATTACCTGAAAGATGAAGGGTTGCCTTCCCTGGCAAAATTACTCGAAAGAGCTCGTAAACGAGGATGCATGATACATGCATATAACCGGCAGAGACTGGCCGAGAAAGCCGGTGAAGCCCGGAAAATGGCCCCGGGAAAGGTGGATTCCATCGATGACAGATAATTGGAGGACGGGACAATGAAACGTTTCAACGCAATTTATAACAATGGTGAAGTAGAGCTTATAGAAAAACCCGACAGCACCGAGCCGACGAAAGTATTTGTGCTTTTCCCCGACGAGGATACGGAAATTCGCGCTCTCAGAGGTGCGAAAAAATCAAAGAGCCCCATTGATTATTCGGCGATTTCCAAAGATCTCGCGGAACTGTCGAAGGAAAGTGAGAAGCACACTGAAGAGGAAAACAACTCTTGAATCGGTATGTCATAGATACACAGATACTTGTCAGGCACATTTTTG
>PWZK01000269.1 GCA_003567495.1 Candidatus Brocadiaceae bacterium | reverse complement strand
TTGCCTGGCCCCCCCGCTACAACGATTCCTTCCTGCTGTTTTTCCTTCGCCGTGTCCGGCAAATAAATGCCTCCAGGGGTCTGGTCTTCACCTTCAACAACTTCAACGACGACTCTGTCATCCAACGGTTTAACACTTACCTTCTTCTTTGCCATCACTTCCACCTCCATCTAAAGGGAAAAATTTCAATTAAAGTTTGAATTATTCCGGTGCGTCCCGCTGAAGACTGCATGACGGCGGGGCACACCGTCAAAAGATACATCACATCACGCGCGGCGAAGGGGGCCTACATCATGCCGGGCATACCGCCCATACCGCCACCCATACCGCCCATACCGCCCATACCGCCCATACCGCCCATACCGCCCATACCGCCGCCGGGCATACCGCCGGGCATACCGCCGCCCGCGCCCTCGTCTTCTTCATCTTTGGGCACTTCGGTAATCAGGCATTCAGTGGTCAGCAGAATACCGGCCACGCTTACGGCGTTTTCTATGGCACACCGGATCACTTTGGCCGGATCAACGATGCCGCGCTCGATCAGGTTGCAGATCTCCATCTTCTCCGCATCGTAGCCCGACGCCGGGTCATCGGAGGCGAGGACTTTTTTGATAATCACCTCGCCTTCTTCGCCGGCATTGGCTGCAATCGCGCTCAGAGGCGCCCTGAGAGCCTTTTTCAGCACGATCGCGGCAACCGCCTGGTCGCCTTTGAGCTTCAGATCGTCCAGAACGGACCCAATGCGCAGCTCCACCACGCCCCCTCCGGGCAGCACGCCCTCTTCAACCGCCGCTTTCGTGGCGCTCAAAGCGTCCTCGGCACGGGCTTTCTTGTCTTTCAGCTCAACCTCGCTGCCTGCGCCTATATTGATCTCGGCCACGCCGCCGCTTAGCTTGGCGAGCCGCTCCTGGAGCTTCTCGCGATCATAGTCGCTGTCGGTGGTCTCGATCTCACGCTCTATCTGCACACATCGTGCGTCGATATCCGCCGCTTTGCCCGCACCGCCGGATATGATGGTATCGTCTCCGGTCACTGTGATCTTGGCGGCTTTGCCCAGATCGCCGATATCTATATTCTCAAGCTCGATGCCAAGCGCCTCGAAGATCGGCCTTGCACCCGTCAAAAGCGCTATGTCTTCCATCATGGCCTTGCGCCGATCACCATAACCAGGCGCTTTTACCGCACAACAGCTCAGCACGCCGCGTGCCTTGTTAACTACGAGAGTAGCCAGCGCCTCGCTCTCCACATCTTCGCTTATTATCAGAAGCGGCTTGCCTTCTTTGCTGACCTTCTCCAGCAACGGCACGATGCCTCCGGCGGAAGAAAGCTTCTTCTCGTAAATCAAAACGTAACAATCTTCCAGCACGCACTCCATGCGATCCTCGTCGGTGATAAACTGCGGGCTCAGATAACCGCGGTCAAACTGCATCCCTTCCACGACATCCACATAGCTCTCCATGCCGCGGCCTTCCTCGATTGTTACCACACCGGCGCGTCCGACCTTATCCATGGCGCCGGCGATCATCCTGCCGATCTCGCGGTCGTTTCCAGCCGCAATGGACGCTATATGCTCGATATCCTCCCTGTCGCCCAGCGGCTTGCTGAGCTTCTTCAGCTCTTCGACAACCGCGTCGGCCGCTTTTTCAAGCCCGCGGCGAAGCGACATCGCATCCACCCCGCTGGTGACGTGCTTCATGCCTTCTATCACCAGGGCCTCGGCCAGCACCGTCGCGGTGGTCGTACCGTCGCCCGCGTCTTCGTTGGTCTTGGAAGCCGCCTCGCGCAGAAGCCTCGCGCCAAGGTTCTCATAGCGGTTCTCAAGCTCGATCTCTTCGGCTACACTCGCCCCGTCATGGGTGATGTCGGGACTGCCAAAACCTTTGTCCAGCGCCGCAGCCCTGCCGCGCGGCCCCAGCGTGCACTTAACGGCCCTGGCCAGTTTCCTTACGCCTTCCAGAACATGCTCTCTCGCTTCACTTTCATAAGACATCTGTTTTGCCGGCATCGTCTGAAACCTCCAAAACTTTTCAGAAAAGTAATCTCACAGGTCATTTCATACAAAATCCCTTGCCGGAATAATAAGCAAAACCCGTGCCAAAAAAATGAGCCCAATGTTCAGAGGCCCATGTTTCAGACATATGCGCAGGGGCGAAAAATCTTTCGCCCAAACGTTAAAACGTTCTTTAAATGCCTTAGAAGGGCGAAAGATGTTTCGCCCCTACCTGTTGCCCGGGCGGAATTGAAAGTAGCGCAGGCGCCTTTGCCCGCATTCGTTTTCAAAACACCTTCATTTTTCCGAACGAGAGGGGGGAGGGGGGCCTGTCAATCCGACAGCGGGAAACTCGAGTCGCGCCCGGCGCTGTCAATTTGGCAGCCCACGCGCTCGCCTGTACAAAAATGGCGATATGTGCTAATTCTTTTTCAAGACTTCGCTCTGAAAATGGGGCGGCCTGCCTGCAGGCAGGCAGGCTGTCGGCCCGGTACTGTGCATATGCAGAGAAAATTACAAATTCAAAATCTCAAGTTCCAAATAAATTCAAATTTATAATATCAAAATTCAAAAAATAAAAACGCAACTTTTTTCAGCGCCAACGGCGCGTCATGCTAAAGCCTGTGACGGCGCGAAAGTCCGGCAGGACTGAAGCAGAGTCACAGGACACGCCGCACGCCTCAATCGAGCACTGAAAGTGCGGTATAATATCAAGCCTCGCGCATGGTCCA
>PWZK01000245.1 GCA_003567495.1 Candidatus Brocadiaceae bacterium | reverse complement strand
GGTCCGATGTGCGCATATGCAGGTCTGTTTTTATCCCGCCCGCCGTGCCTATCTCAAGGCCCGCTTCTTCGGCGAGTTTTATATTCGGCTTCACCCCGGTGCCCATAATGACCATATCCGCCGGAAATTCACGGGTTTCGGCTACAACCTTCTCAACTTTCCCATCGCCTTCAAAACCCTGCACCGCCGTGGCCGAGGCTATCCGAACGCCTTTAGCCTCGAAATGGCGTCGCACAAGGCCGGCCATCTCAAAGTCCAGCAGAGTGGGCAAAATATGAGACTCCTTCTCGACAAGCGTCACCCGGGAGCCGGCCGAAACGAGCGATTCCGCCATCTCCACCCCTATCAGCCCCCCTCCGACGATAACGACGTCCTTGGCACGTCTCTCAGAAAGGTGTGATTTTATGCCCTCCGCCTGTTCAAAGCCTTGCAATCTAAAAATGTTTTGCAAATTAACACCCTGGATGCCTGGCACTTCAGGCACTGCGCCGGTTGCCAGCGCAAGCCTGTCGTAGGGCAGACTGTCTTCCTCGCCGCTAAGGTGGCCCCTTATGCGCACGGACCTGTTTTTGCGATCTATCTGCAGCGCTTCCGTGCGATTCAGAACCCTGACGTCTTTTACCCTCTGAAAATATTCAAGCCCCCTTAACACGCCTTCGGGAGTGGAAACAAGCTCTTTCTGATCGTCAACCATGCCTGAGATATAATACGGCAGACCGCAACCTGCGTATGACAGGATCCGGCCCATCTCAACGATGGTGACTTCCGCCTCGGGATCGAGTCTTTTTACTTTTGCCGCTATCTTGGGACCTGCGGCCACCCCTCCGATTACGACCACGCGCATCGACGGCTCCGGGACGGATTCGCCGTTACTGCTCACCGGGGCGGACCTGCGCGGAAGGGAAATGGTAAATTCGGCGCCGCCCAGCGAAGATTTGCCCGCCGATATGCTCCCGTCAGCCGCATCTATTACCGCTTTTACAAAGGCAAGCCCGAGCCCGGTGCCGGAAGACACCTGTTTTCTGGCATTGCTTGCCCGGAAAAAGGGCTTGAAAAGGCCGGAGTGCTCGTGTCTCGGAATACCGATACCCGAGTCGGATATTTTAATTATGATCTCGTTTTTTTTCTCGGAGATCGCCTGCATAACCTTTATGCGCCCGCCCTGCGGGGTATATTTTATCGCGTTATCTATCAGCGCGCTAAGGGCTTCAGTCAGAAGCTGTCTGTCCATACCGACGTAAGCATCGTCGCTTTTTTGCTCTACAATAAACTCTTTCTCCTGCGTCGAAGCGGCATCGGAATATCGTTCATGGAGGGTATGGACAATTGCCACAAGGTCAGCCGTTTTTTCTCCCTCCGCCACACGCTGCCGAACCCGGCTCAAAGACAAAAGCCCCTGTATAGTCTCAAGCGCCTCTTCACATCTCCGGTCGGCCCCCTGAAGCATGCGTTTCTGCTGCGAGGTCAACTCCCCGGCAAAACCCCCGAGAAGCGTCTGAAGGATTGTATGAAGAGAGCCTACCGGCGACTTGATCTGATGCGCCACCACCGTGGCATTTTCAATTTCTGTTGTTTTTTCCTCGTTCATTTCTTCCTTATCTCCCATTCCTCACTCCGGCTTCTCCGGGCCGGGTATAAGCACAATCACGTGTTCCAGCCGGTCAAGTCCGGCCAGGGGAACGACCTTTATCCTGCGGAAAAGCGGATTTGATCTGTTCTTTTCTACAGACTCAACCCTCGCAACCGGCAGGCCCGGCGGGATAAAACCGCGGTTTGCGCTGTCGCCCTGCACCGTGGCGGTTATAAATATGTCGCCCTCACGCACATCCTGATATTTATCGGCCAGATCTAAAGAACAGTAAACGCCGTCCTCACCTCGCATTACGTAGAGAGTGCGGGTACGCTTAGAGCGAACGACCACGCTGCTTCGGGGATCGGTAAGGAGCGTCACGCGGCTATATAAGCGGGTTGTTTCCGACACAACCCCGGCCGCCGCTCCATCGACACTCACTACTTCCCCTCCCGCAAGCCCATGCACTGTTCCGGCGGCGATTAAGATACTGCTGCGCCCCGGCACGGAGTCGTAGGACACAACAGCTGCGCTGAGCCCACGCAGCGACGGCAGACTGATTTCGAGGTCATCGTAATCCCCCACCCTGCCTCGCAGCTCGTCCAACAATTCTTCCAGATGGTGGTTTCTGTTCACCAAACGCCTGATCCGGCTTTCTGCCAGCCGGAGCTCCTCCTGGCGAAGAATCGAGTCCCTCAGCGTGCCGGCGGCTGCGGCAACATTGCCGGCGTGGTCAAACCCCGCTTCCAAAACCGGCCCCGCCGAACGAATGAACACGGTTCGGGCCGGCGCCGTGAAGCGGGCGGGGAGCAAGAAGAAAATCGCGGCAACGCCAGCACACCACAAAAAATGCGCCAATACGGGAAAAAAATCACTTTTTTTTCGTGCTCCGCACATAATGCCTCATCCCAGACTCCGGATTGTCCGGGTTGGGACTTACAGTTGATTTTTGGGTGTCCCGACCACCGGGACAAACGCGAGGGCCTGCCCCTACGCTGGAGGTGCATCACCGCCGGTAAACGCGGAAAAAAGGCGCTCGAACTCCTCATGATCGCTGAAACCAATAATAATCCGCCCTTTTTTGCCCCTGCCCCGTATCCGCACGTCCGCGTGCAGAGCATCAGAAAGAATTGCCTGAAGCCGGCTGATATGGGGTGGCGGGGTGTATGTGTTTTTTTTTGGTGCGCCCTTTGTGTCGCCGGCCGATGAGGCCAGTCGCTCGGTCTCCCTGACGCTGAGACCCTCTTCTACAACCCTGCGGGCCAGCGAGAGCCTGAGATCGTCCCCTTCGACTGCAAGCAGCGCCCGTGCGTGGCCGCCGGAGAGTGTTCCACGTGAAACCATATCACGCACCGCTTCCGGCAGCTCCAGCAGGCGCAGCAAATTTGCCACGGTCGGCCTTCCAAGCCCCACCCTCTCGGCCACCTGCGACTGCGTAAGGGCAAGTTCTCCCCCCATCCGTGCAAGAGCCCGGGCTTTCTCAATAGCATTCAGGTCCTCGCGCTGCACGTTCTCCACGAGCGCAAGTTCCAGCATCCGGTCGTCTTTGACCTGCCTTACGACCGCGGGAACCCGCTCAAGCCCCGCCAGGCGAGCGGCACGAAGCCTTCTTTCGCCCATAACCAGCTCATACATGCCGTCATTTCCGGCCGGACGCACGAGAACCGGCTGCAGGACGCCGTCGTTACGTATAGATTTCGCCAGGCCTTCAAGCGCTACGCCGTCGATCTGCTCCCTGGGCTGGTCCGGATTCAGCTCTATACGCGAAAGAGGTATCTCCAAAACCCCTCCATCACTACCCGAAGCGTATTCAGAGGAGCTGATCAGAGAATCCAGCCCCTTGCCAAGCCTTCTTTTCTTGATCTCCACCTGTCTCTCCCTCCTTGTTGCATTTTTCGGACACGTGCCGGTTTTAATCGGCATGTTTCACGTGGAACGTTTTTTCACTTCAGCAATAGAGCTTCCAATCAGATAAGAGTATAATACCCCGATTGGCGCGGTAAAATCAAGTGAATGGCGAGGAATTTGCGCTGTAACGTTTTCGGCGTGTGCCGGGGCGCAAATTATCCTGTGATTCACCCTGCTGCCTGCGATCTGTGTGCGCAAATTCCTCAGATTTCCTTCGGAAATGTTTTTTAAGGGGCTGAGGCGGCAAAATCCTCTTTTCAGGGCGCACCACCCCCGCAGAAGATGTTTTTTCCTTCCCAAAATGTTTTTTCCGGAGCCGGCTATGCCGCTCGCACCAGGCTCTTTATCGACGGTGGGCCCTGTACTCCTGGTCGGCCTCCTTTTTCTTGTTTTCTCGTACCCGCCCCAGCGTCATCGAACAGGAGAAATGCAGGTTAACCCGCAAAACCCAGCACCAGCAGGGCGGCGGCGCCTGCATAGACTGCGGCGAGGGCATCGTCGAGGCTGACCCCCCAGCCTCCTTTTAGTTTCTCGAGCGACCTGACGGGGTATGGTTTTGCTATGTCAAAAAACCTGAACAGGACGAACGAGAGCAGGGGAGCCCAGAAGTGATACCCGGGGTAAACAGCCAGCACAATGGCGAGGGTCAAAAATTGTCCGGCCACTTCGTCGATTACGTGCCGGCCCGGGTCTTTGGCTCCGAAACGAGCTTCGGCCCATGGCGCCAGTTTTACCGAAAACACGAACGCCACCGCTCCGAGCAAACCACATGCGATAACCGGCGCAGGGTGGTCGCAGAGGCGCAAAAGCCCAAAACCGACGCCTGTTGCGGCCGCGGAAGCATACGTGCCGGGCGCCGCCGGCAGCATGCCGACCCCGAATCCAGTCACTATCAAGAGGCGGATTTTATTTGATAATTTCATGTAAAACTACTCATTTTCTGAAACTTACGCCTTGCAAGCGGGGCGCCTTCGGCGCGGCGCGTACTGTGCATACGCAAAGAAAATTACAAACTCAAAATCTCAAGCTCCAGATAAATCCAAAATTACAATATCAAAATTCAATAAATAAAAACGCAATTTCTTCCAGCGCCAACGGCGCGTCATGCTAAAGCCTATGGCGAAGCGCAGGCCCAACGGACCGAAGCGCAGCCATAGGAAAACGATGCCCGGACAACGTAGCCCTGTAGGGGCGACATAATGATCAACAGACTACCGGCGCACCTTCTTCTCCACGGTTATATCGTCCCTGCAGGACTCTTTTTCTGCACGCGTAACCTACCCTGTGGCTTCGCTTCGGCCCCATTCGGGGCCTTCACTCCGCCACAGGCTATAACATATCGCGCTTCCAGCGCTTGCTAAGGTCGTTCCTTGAACATTGGATACTCATTCTTTTTGGTATGTTGACAATTTGTTGTCGGTGTTGCGACATTAAGCGCCTAAAGCGGAGTGGCCACGCAATCGTAGCCTTCGCTGCCGGTTATTTCGGCTTCTATTACCTGTCCCGGCTCAATATTTTCTGCGCCATGCAGCAAAATCACCGGGTCAACCTCCGGGGCTTCTACCGGGCTACGCCCCACGCGGAGGTCTTTGCCGATCTCGCTATCCGCTTCAACCAGCACCCGTGTTATTTCGCCGAGGCGCCCGGCCGCCACGTCGAATGCGATCCGCCGCTGCGCCGACATAAGGCGGTGGTGGCGCTCCCGCTTGACCTGCTCCGGCACGTCTTCCGGAAAAAGCGCCGCAGGCGTCCCTTCTTCGGCGGAATATATAAAAGCCCCCATCCGCTCGAAACGCGCCGTCTTTGCAAAACACATCAACTCTTCAAAAGCCTCTTCGTCTTCCCCGGGAAAACCGATCATAAAGGTTGTTCTGAGCACCAGAGACGGTATAGAAGCGCGGAGCAAGGCGATAAGGTCTTCTATTTCAGCGCGCGTCACCCTGCGTCCCATCGCCGTCAATATGCCGTCGTTTATATGCTGCAGAGGCATATCGAGATACGGACATATCTGCGGCCGGTCGGCAATCACCTCAATCAAGGCCTCGTAATAATGAGCGGGGTGGGTGTAAAGAAGCCGTATCCAGACTTCCGGGAACTCCCGGCACAACTTCTCAAGCAGCCCGTGTAGCTGCGGCTTACCGCCTTCGCGACGGTATGCGGTGGTATCCTGGGCAATCAGGTTAATCTCTTTGACCCCGTCTTCCAGCAGCCGGCCTGCCTCGGAAATAATATCCCCTTCCGGCCTGCTCCTGAGAGGCCCCCGGATCGATGGTATTGCGCAGTAACTGCACCGGTTGTCACACCCCTCCGCTATACGCAGATACGCCCAGCCGGCCGGTGTAAAGCGGTGGCTGCGAAAAACGGTCGAAGGAAATCGGCCCGGTTCAAGAGCGAGGCTCTTAAGCACCGCCCCCGCGGCGTCCCTGACATCCGTGCCGCAAAAAAAGTCAACCTCCGGCATGTCACGTTCCAGATCGTCAGCGTAACGCTCAGCTAAGCAACCACTTACGACCACGGACTCCAGGCCGCAGGATTCTTTCAAGCCGGCGATATCGAGTATGGCATCTATGGATTCAGTTTTTGCCGAGTCGATAAACCCGCATGTGTTTATGAGCGCCACAGGGGCGTTTCGGGGATCGGTGCACACCTCTACCCCGGCCTCGCGAAGGAGGGAGGCAATTTGCTCGGAATCCACCGTGTTCTTTGCGCAGCCCAGCGTTATGATGGCCGCTTTTTTCTGCATCCTATTTCGTTCTTTCTTCGCTTTGCCACATATCCAGAGCCGGGCCAAAGCGTTTTTTGAGGGGGCCGGTCGCGATATCCAGCTTCTTTATGTCTCCCTCCGACAGCTCAACGTCTGCGGCCCGGGAATTTTCAGCGGCCTGTTTTGCGTTTCTCATGCCTGCGATGACACTTGCAACGCCCGGGCGTGCGATGAGGTATGCAAGAGCAACCTGCGCCATTGGTTTCCCGAGCCCCTCGGAAATTTCCTCAATCTTTTTAATCGCCTCAAAAGTTTCTTCTTCGGCGCCTTCTTCGCCGTGCCTTGTGTGGGGACGTTCCGCGGCAAAATGCCGTGTTCGCGCACGTTCCGGCGGCACATCCTCTGGAGTCCGGAACTTTCCGGTCAAAAGCCCCTGCGCGAGCGGAGAATACGGCAGCAGGCTGACCTCGTTCTCAACGCAAATTTGCTGCAGCTCGTATTCCAGCCCACGCCAGAGCAGGTTGTATGCCACCTGGTTACTTTCCAGTCGGCCGGCGGCAAGGGCCTCTGAAACATCTCCCGGGCCGAAGTTGGAGCATCCGGCAACGCGAATCTTCCCCTCTTCCCTCAAGCGATCCATGGCCTCCAGGGTATCGTCGACAGGCACCTCGTGATTGGGCCAATGCAGTTGATATATGTCGATGTAGTCGGTATTAAGGCGTTTGAGGCTGTCCTCACAGGCACGCCGGAGTTTTTTGGGAGCAAAATTAGACGGCGATGCTTTGGTAGCGATAACAACATCTTTTCGCCGCCCTTCGAGCACCTTGCCGAGCAACTTCTCCGAATATCCGCTTCCGTATGCTTCTGCGGTATCGAACGTGTTTATTCCCAGCTCCAGCGCGGAGCGTATGGCCGCCACTGCGTCGTCTTCATCCTGTGGCCCCCAGTTAAAATCGCCCACGATCGCCCAGCATCCCATGGTTACGGTGCTTACCATCACATCCGTTTTGCCTATATTGCGGTAATGCACGTTACCTCCCGATTTTCTGATTAAAAGATGCACATGTCTAACAGACGCTTAACCCGCATATTTCATAAACCAAAGACAGAAGTTAAGATAGCTCGCTTATTTCACGCGTTTCCAGCCTGCCTGCTGGAGGCAGGTAAACCTCCGTTTTGAGGAGCTCAGGCACACACTGCAAAACCCGATTCACCCTGAGAAGGCTATTTAACGTACTGATTTCCAAGTCTTACATTAACCTTTGTTGTTGGTTTATGAAATATGCGGGTTAGCCCTGCAGGGGCGGCATGATCAACATCAGGTCTTCGGCGTGCGTTCGTCTTCTTTGCGATTATGTCGTCCCTTCAGGACTCTTTTTTTGCGCGCATCACCTACCCTATGGCTTCGCTTCGGCCCCCTTTCGGGGCCTGCGCTCCGCCATAGGCTATAACATATCGCGCTTTCAGCGCTTGCCTTTGGTCGTTCCTTCGTCATTGGATATTCAATTCTTTTTCACACATCGACACTTTGCTGTCAATGTTGCGCCATTAAGCGCGTACAGGAACCATCACTTCAGTAACCAGTTCGTCGGGCGATTCAACTTCTCCCAGGATCACGCGGAAGATCTCACGCGTTCCGGATTCCTCGATGTACTCGTAATCGTTGTCTTTTATCCATTCAAAGAGCTCCTCGTAGGCCTGCGGGATATTTTCATAAGCACCCTCATGCAAAAGAGATGCAAAGGACCCACCCTCGATTTCCCTGGGCTCATAGCCGCCGTAATCTTCCAGTTTTTCCTCGACCGGCAGACAAACCAAGGCCCTCAGATTCGACTCTTCAACCTTCGCCGGGTCATCATAATATATGGCAAAAGGATCGCCGCTGTAAGGATAACCTGTCTGGAGCAGCCAGGCTATCAGATCATCCATCACCTGTGATGTCTGGTTGTAAGGACCCTTAAAAGAGGTTGTTATTGCATTTACAGGAGCGACTTCCCTGATTTTAGGCTCAGACATTATTTTCTCCTTTTTAACTAAAACATGTGTGTATGGCGAACGTTATCTTTATATGTTCTGTGACCCCTATTTTTTCACACACTATTAAACCTGTTTTCAGGGATTTTGTCAAATGCAGAGGATCCGGGGCGAAAGTTTCAGCTGTTTCGATATCTCCCGCGCGACCCAGAAGTGGTGGAGGATATGCGGCCCTCCGCTTGAAAGTACCAGCGCTCTTTCGGGCGGTTTCCGTTCGCCGCTGCGTATAACTGCCATTGGCACGTTACAGCGTATCTGCATTTGCAGCAGGGCGTTAAGTTTATCCTGTGTGGCCGGCCAGTCTGAAACCAGCATTTTGATGCCGGCGGCTCCTCCCGCGAGGCTGACCGCTTCCTGAGGCATGTGTACGCGCTCAAATGCGGCGCAGTTTTCTACCTGTGGCGTTTCCCCAAACGCTCCGTCTCCGTAGCAAATACAACGAAGCGCACAGTTGAGCCCCCCGGCAACGGCCCTCCCGCACCGCAAAACCTGCCGGGCGCACCTCTTGCTGCCTACAATTACCAACACCCTGGAAACTTCCTTATTGTCCACGGCGCACCACCTTTTGATAAAGGTTCGGGTAGGTTTTCAGTAAAACAGACATATGAGCCTGTTGTACAATCCTTCAACACCCACTCTATGTGCAGTCTATAGGTCTTATAAGTCTTATAAGTCCTATATGTCGTATGCTTCGAGCAAAAATCGCGAATTGTGCAACTGGCTCATAATTAGAGATAAGATACCAATGAGTTCACCGGGCACTCACCGCAGCTCTTCTTTAAGGTAGCGCCCGGTCACAGATTTGCTGCAGCCAGCCACTTTTTTGGGAGTTCCGCAAGCCGTCACTTCCCCGCCGGCGTCGGCTTCCCCGGGACCCATATCTATAACATAATCGGCGCACTTTATTACGTCAAGGTTATGCTCGACCACCACGACGCTGTGGCCGCTATCAACAAGCTGCTGGAAGCATCGCAGCAGCTTTTTTATGTCGTCGCAGTGAAGCCCGGTGGTCGGCTCGTCAAAAATCATAAGTTTCTTTTTTCCACCGCCGTTTTTCATAAAGGTTGCCAGTTTAAGCCGTTGTGCTTCGCCGCCGGACAGCGTAGTTGCCGGCTGGCCTATTCTCAGGTAGCCCAGTCCCGTATTATACAGCGTGCGCAGCTTGCCTGCAATTACTTTTTGATCGGAGAAAAAAGCCATCGCCTCCGTCACGCTCATCTCAAGCACATCGTGGATCGAGCGCCCCCTGTATTTTATATCGAGTATATCCGCGTGAAACCGGCGGCCGCGGCATTTGTCGCAGGGCACATAGATGTCGGAAAGGAACTGCATATCGACCTTTATATTTCCTGCCCCCTTGCAGAATTCACAACGTCCGCCGGGGGTGTTGAATGAAAAAGCACCGGGGGTAAGATTTCTTATGCGGGCTTCCCGCGTTGCGGCGAAAAGTTTTCTTACCGGATCGTAGAACTTCATATACGTTGCCGGATTGGATCTGGGCGTTCTTCCAACCGGATTCTGATCGACCATAAGAACGTCATCGATCAGATGCAGGCCTTCAACGGCGCGATGCCGGCCCGGAACACCGCTGTACCCACCGGGCATGCGCCTTTTGAGCGCTTTGTACAGCGTATCTTCAACGAGCGTGCTCTTGCCGCTGCCGCTTACCCCGGTCACGCATATAAAAAGCCCGAGGGGTATTTCCACGTCGATACTTTTCAGGTTATGGTGCGAGCAGCCCCGCAGAGTAATCCTGTCCTTCCCGCCCGCTCTCCTTTTTTCGGGAACATCTATCTTGCTACGCCCGGACATATAGGCGCCGGTAACCGAGTTATCGCACTCGAGCAGGTCTTCGACCTGTCCGGCGAACACGACCCTGCCGCCGAATTCACCTGCGCCGGGGCCAAGCTCAATTATATGGTCGGCGGCGGCGATTATCCTCTTTTCATGTTCCACCACCACCACGGTGTTGCCGAGGCTGCGCAGCCGGTCGATAATCTCAAGGAGCCGGTCGCTGTCGCGTGCGTGCAGCCCGATACTTGGTTCATCAAGGATATAGAGCGTATTTACAAGCGACGAACCGAGGCTTGCGGCAAGATTCAGGCGCTGCATCTCGCCGTTGCTCAGCGTGCGCGCTGATCTGTCGAGAGTGACATAACCAAGCCCGATCAGGTCCAGATAATGCAGGCGGGTTTTGATTTCATCCAGGATCGTGCCGTAAACCGTTTTTTCGTGGTCGCTGAGCTTGAGGTCACGGCGGAAAAAATCGCTGGCCTGTGAAACGCTCATCGCACAGATCCCGGCGATATTTTTGCCGCCGATGCGCACCGACAGCGCATCTGCCCTGAGGCGCGCGCCTTTGCACTCTGAGCATGTTACGTACCTGCGGTAGCGGCTAAGCAGCACTCGAACGTGCAGTTTGTATTTCTTCGACTGCATCCATCTGAAAAAATCCATTACGCCGTAAAAGTGTTCCGTGCCCTCCATAACACGCCTTCTCTGCTCTTCGGTTAGCTCCTTCCAGGGCCTGTCAACCGGCACCCCGGCCTCAGGGGCGCCGTCGAGGAGCTGTCGGAGGCATTCCTCGGTCTTCTCCGTATTCCACGGCTGCACTGCGCCTTCAGCAAGAGAAAGTGCCGTGTCCGGCACCACGCGGTCGGGGTCTATATCGATGGTAGAACCGTAACCCGAGCACGACTCGCACGCGCCCAGGGGGCTGTTGAAGGAAAACAGCTGCGGCTTCGGATCTGGAACAACGTGACCGCACCCCACGCACCTGAACGACTTGCTGAACTTAAGCACCTCCCCGCCGCGC
The DNA here is from genome assembly GCA_003567495.1 of Candidatus Brocadiaceae bacterium. Taxonomy (GTDB): domain Bacteria; phylum Planctomycetota; class Brocadiia; order SM23-32; family SM23-32; genus PUMZ01. Next base: position 1,195 of record PWZK01000245.1, on the reverse strand, counting down.
ACCCTCACGATGCACGTGCCCCGTCCGAGCCTGTAGCAGGTCTCCGCGGCCTCCGCGGCGCGCGGGCGTGCCTTGGGGCCGGCCGTCAACCGATCGACTATGACCTCCGCTTCGGCCCCGGGCGCGAGCCCTTCGGGGGGGCCTTCAGATATGTCGATTGTTTCGCCGTCGTGCATAAGCCTGATAAAACCGGTCTCGCGCAGCCGGTCGAGCTGCTCACCGGTTTCGAGGTCCGCAGACAGCTTGAGCGGAAAGGATACCGTGAAACGCTTTTTTTCGGGCAGTTGCTCCAGCACGTTCAGGATATCCCCGACGGAATGCGCTTCTATACGCAGGCCGCAGCTTGGGCAGTAAACCTCGCCCGCCCCGGCGAAGAGCAGCCTGAGGTAATCGTTCACCTCCGCGGCGGTGCCCACGGTGGAGCGGCGGTTTTTTACCGGGTTCTTTCGTTCTATCGCGATTGCGGGCGGGATGTTTTCGATCCTGTCGGCGTCCGGTTTGCCCATCCGCTCCAGGAACTGGCGAGCATAGGGGCTGAAGGATTCCACGTACCTGCGCTGTCCCTCGGCGTAGAGGGTGTCGAGAACGAGGCTTGACTTGCCGCTGCCGCTGAGCCCGGTGACCGCGACGAACCGCCCCTTTGGTATGTCCACGTCGATGTTCTTGAGATTATGAACCCTTACGCCCCGCAGGCTGATGGCGGAGGCGGCGGGGGGGCGTTTGGACGGTGCTGTTGCTGTTTTAGATAATTTTTCCGGTTCCATCGCGGGTGATAGTTTTTGTGTTCGGGGCGTGCAGGGCCATGTAAAGCGTAAGATTCATGGGGCCTATAGGACCTATAAGTCCTATAGGTCCTATAAGCCCTGCGCGTCGCACGTGCGGATTTTTCAATTACCGGGCGGCTGGCGCGCGGTGCGTTTTTTTCACAGACTGCGCCGCAAAAAAAAGCCCCGCCACCCTCACGGGACGGCGGAGCCACGCTGGAAATCTTGCGTTATTTTAATTTTCTGTCAGTTAAAATTCAGGGTGCCGGCCTGGTTGATGGTCGCCGTGCTGAAATCACCGGGGAAACCATCGTCGTCCTCGTCAACCCAGCCTGCCTGGTCAGTTGTCCAGGTAGCCAAAAAACCATCGGCATCACCTGACGTAATCACAATTGGAATGCTCAGTGTCTCGGCTTCCGGATTGACAGCAT
>PWZK01000337.1 GCA_003567495.1 Candidatus Brocadiaceae bacterium | reverse complement strand
TGACGGGGGTCGCCCGGTGAGAGAACCTCACGCCGGTAAATATGGGGAAACGACCCCATCGCGACAACGGGGAGGGACTGGAAGCGTCCAGTCCCTTACCCACTGACTCAAGCAAGGTGTTTGCCCTGTGCCGGCCAATCTTTTGAATCGCCCCTTCGGGGCTCGTGTTGGGAGGGCCGCCTTTTCCCGGGGTTCCAGCGCCCAACGACAGGGGCGCTTCCACCCCGGGCTATGAATCAAACGGCCCTTCGGGCCTCACGACAAGCCTGCAACACGTTTTTTTTGCGTTGACGTTAGCGTAGTCTTTTATATTAAAACTTTTTTGCGTCTTTTGAAAAAGTTTTACGGGCTATGAATGAGTCGGCCCTTCGGGCCTTACGACAAGACCTCCAACGCGTCTTTCTGTCGCTGTCGTTCGCCTTTGCCGTTGTCGTTAATTTTAATTCTTTTCAAGTTCGTTTTTGAAAAGAATTATTTTGAAAAAGTTTTATTTGAAAAGAATTATTGCCGTAACCGAGAACTGAGAACCCATTGCAAAGCCCGCCCCCACTACTCCTCATCTTCTTCCTCATCGTAGTAGCCGTAGCCGTAGCCGTAGTAACCGCCGTAGCCGTATGAAGCGCGTATTGTGCGCTGCCGGAGTCTGTTAAGCACAGTACCCGCTATAGGACAGTTTGCCATGCTCAGCTGCTTTTTGACTCTCTCGAGCATCCTTACCCTGCACTCGCCGGCCCTTACGACCATCAGCGCCCCGTCGGACTGTCCTGCGATTATAGTGGTATCGGCTATCAGGAGCGAGGCGCCGGTATCGTATATCACGATATCGTATTTTTCTTTCGCAGCGGCCATGAACTCTTTCATTGCCTCTCCGCCGAGCAGTTCAGACGGATTAGGGCTTTTCTCCCCCGCGCAGAGCACATGCAGGTTTTCGACGGACTCGCCCTCCCGGTCTTTGGGCGAGCGAACGACATCCTCCACTTCTTTATCTCCGACAAGCACGTTTGTAAGCCCGGGGGATTTTTCAAAGCCGAAGGCGCGGTGAACCCTTGAGCGGCGCAGGTCGGCATCCACCAGCAGCACCCTGTTGGCGTCGCGGGCGAGCGTAACGGCGATGTTGCAGGAAAAAACCGTCTTCCCGCCCTGGGGGTGGGCCGAGACCACTGCGAGTGAGCGGCCGCCTTCGCCCCTGAATCCGGAGAAATACAGGCTCGTCCTTATGGAGCGGAACAGCTCGCTTACCGGGCTGTTAGGCGAATTCAGCGTATGCTGTGCGGTTTCAACAAAATCTTCTTCCATTCCGGAAGTCTCTATCTCCGGAACGTATCCCAGCACCGGCAGGTTAACCCGCTGCTCCAGGTCGTCGGGTGTGGTAATGGTCTCATCCATCCATTCACGCACGTAGGCGAGCCCAACTCCGGCGAAGAGTCCGAGGAAGAGGCCCAGGAACAAGGCACGCGGCCTGTCGGGTTTGAAGGGTGATACGGGCACGGCTGCCTCTTCCACCATCTGGACATTGGCCACATCGGCATCCTTGCCTATATCGACCCGACGCATTCTTTCGAGAATTACATCGTAGAACTGCTCGTGGCGGTGAATATCTTTTTCCAGCCGATCCAGTTCGATACCGGTGCGCTGTTTTTGCTGTCTCAACCTGTTCTGCTCGGCCAGCATCCGCTCCAGCGCGCCCTCTCTATGGCGGAGCATTTCGATCCTGGGTTCTAATATCTCCGTATAGTCCTCCACAGCACTGTATATTCGTTCTCTCAGAACCGCCATCTGTATATCGAGTTTTCTCACTTCGGGATGCTTCGGGCCGTATCCCAGGGGCAACGCGGCCCGCTCGAGCTCTGTTTCCTGCAACTTTGCAAGCGCCTCGGAGACGTTGTCATCATCCAGACTGCCGGCAACCCGTCTCAACGCCTGCATATTTTCCCTGTCAATACCGGATCCGGATTTTTCAACGATTTCAACGGATATTTCCAGGTCCATCAGCCGCATCTGCACTTCGGTGAGTTCGGAGTTAAGCGCATTCAGGCGCGCCTCAAGCGTCTCCATCTGCGGTGCGTAGGCGCCTTGCCCATCCTGATGTATTCCTTCATGGAAGTCATATACCCTCTCTTCTGCTTCTTGGAGAAGGTTTTCCTGCTGCTGTTTTAAGTCCTGCAGCGACTCAAAAGTCTCTCCGGCAGTGCGCTTTCTCATTTCGATTGCGTAGGACTCATAAGCCTTTGCCACTGTGTTAGCAATCAGTGCGCATTCACGCGGATTTGCTCCGCGGACTCTGACCTCCATCAAATCGGTATCCAGCACTCTGTTTGTATTTATTCTGCCGCGCAGCCGCTCCCAGGGTTCTCTGGCCCTGGTGGGCTCGCTGGAGAAAAGTGATTGTATTTCACTGACTACGGAACGGAGCATCCCCGGTCTGTCTCCTTCAAGGGAGGGCGCGTCGCGTTTGTAGAGATCCGCCAGCTGGGGATTTTTAAGCGCCCTTTCCAGCACTTCCCGGCTTCGTATGAGCTGCATATGGGTTTCATAGTGCTGACCGGGCACATAGCGCATGCTCTCGTCATCGAGCGGGGTCACCGCGGGGTGGCGTCTCTGGACCATCAGCCGCGCGGAGGCTTCAAAAACGTCCGTAGCGCGGAAAGTGCGGATTGCGGTTATGGAGAAAACGATCACCAGGCAGGTAAAAATCGTCCAGAACCTTCCGGAAAGGATGGAGATGTGCCGGCGGATCTCCGCCCCGGC
>PWZK01000297.1 GCA_003567495.1 Candidatus Brocadiaceae bacterium | reverse complement strand
TATCCGGATTATCGTTATCGGGCCAGCGCGCAGCAAAAACATGGACTCTCCCGTCCTCACCCCAGATTGGGGAACAGTCCCAAACGGTCCAACCCTGTTCCTTTAAATTCAGGATACGCCCGACCGGTTTTAATCTTTCGTGCAAGTTGTACATAATTATCTTCCCTTTTCCTTCTTTTTATTGTTCAACCGTTTTTTCTGTTAACAGGTGCGGTGCGTTGTTTTTTGGTTAATTCGGCAAGGTGAGCAGCAAGATGTTCAGCGACTTCCGGATGTTCTCTGATCACATTAACCGACTGACAGGGATCAGACCCCAGATCGTAAAGCTGTTCAAAATGAGCCTCCGGTTTGAAATCCCCGTTTTGGATATCGCTGTTTGTTTGTCCAGTGAACGCAAGGGCGGCCCCCCCCTATTTTGCGCCCGCTTTTACCGGTAAATCCACCTCCGCCGCGGGGTAGCCGAGGTAAACCCATTTATCTTTTCTGATGCCATGATTATCTGGGTCTAACGGGGCGAGAATGAGATGGTCTCGGATGATTGTATCGGCGTTACCCATGAGAACGGGCGAGATGTCAAAACTGTCCGGTCCGTCGGCTGAGTTCAAGCTCCCACCGGTCAGAGATGCCAGTGTAGACAGCGTGTCGACCTGGCATATCAATTGGTCGGATACAGAGCCTGCCTCAATGTTCCCCGGCCATCGGGCAATAAACGGCACGCGGTGGCCGCCCTCCCACGCATCAAATTTGAAACCGAGCAGGTCTCCATTCATCCGATGACCTGCCCTCCAGGCGTCCTGACCACCCAAGTTCAGCATTGCGCCGTTATCGCTGGTCAGAATTACCAATGTGTTTTCGCGCTGGCCGAGTTCATCAAGCGTACTCAAAACTTCTCCTACCATCCAATCGAGTTCATGAATAAAATCCCCGTAACGACCGCAGTCGCTCGTTCCCTGAAATCGGGGATGCGGCGTAAAAGGATGATGCACATGCGGCGTAGCAAAATAGAGAAAAAACGGATTCGCTCGCTTCTGGCGCAGCCATTCAGTAGCCTTTTCAGTCAGAGCAGTCCCCAGCTGCTCATCCCGAAAAAGGTCGTGCGCGGCTTTACCGCCCGAAACGGGGGCAGTACTCAGAATCTTTTCCGGGTATTCTTTGGTAGGCGGTGTCCCACCATAAACCAGTGGATCAGATGGGTCTAAGCCGAGTACGTAATGATTTTCCACAAGCACAAACGGCGGATGACTATTCACAACAGGAATTCCGAAGTAATAATCAAACCCCAGCTCGAGGGGGCCGGGCTTTAGCTCGTCATTCCAATCTGGTTTAGGTTTATCTCCAAAACCCAAGTGCCACTTTCCGATACACGAGGTATCATATCCTTGGCTCTTAAGCATACTGGCCAAGGTCGTTTTTGCTGGATCAATCAGCAACGGGTCCTGGGAGAATATTGGTTTATGAATATTGGCCCGGAAGGGATATTCGCCGGTTAACAACGCATATCGCGAAGGCGTGCAAACCGCAGCCCCGGAATGCGCGTCAGTGAATCGGATTCCCTCCTCGGCAAGTCTATCAATATTTGGTGTCTTGACCTTCGTCGCGCCATAACAACCATGATCGCCGTAGCCGATATCGTCGGTAAAAATCAGTACAATGTTGGGGCGTGCCATAATAAGTCGACTCCTTATAATTATAGATTTGTTTGGAACATGTCCAGTGGTTGGCTACTGTAGAATATTCGGTATTCGATACGGACGTTTTTGTCAATTATACATTTTACTGTAAATATTCAGTTAGCCTGACTTTGTCTGTCCACGGATAAAATACAACCCTCCCGTATCGTTACAGGCTCCATGAAATTGATATCGCCCTCTTCAAACTTGAAATCAGGTTTTTCACCTGCGAACCTGACATCACCGACTTCCCCCTTTCCGAGGAAGGGCAGCCGCAGGGTGTTAAGTTCAAGTTCACCGTAAAGGACCTCAAGGAATACTTTGTCATCTTTCATAACAAAGGTTCCCCAGCCGGAATCGAGAGACCAAAAACAGCGGAATGTTTCGGTGTTTTCATCAATGGGGTCAAAACCTATCATACCTCGGGTCATATCGAACTCAAAGCCACTGAATGTCGTCAGCAACGTATAGGAAGCCATGGACCTCGCATAGTTGCTGCCACACTCAAACTCGTTCCATGGGTTGCGCTTATAGCCGTCATAGCGACTCCGGATCGCCTCAACAACATTCATGCCTTCATCCACCAGTCCGGATTGTATCATATGGACCGCGGCCTGATATTCAAAGCCGTTCATTGTCTCTTCGCTATAAGTCAGGGGGGCCATCGGTTTGTATTTATCCTCAGGCCATTCACAAATAACCAGTCCCGCCTCGTCATTCAGGCAGTAAAGCCGGCATGGGTTGAAAAAATCCCGCATCTGTTTTTTGAAATTGTACTCATAGATAGATTCAAGCGCCTTTTTTGTCTGTTTTGGGTCGAATATTTCCCCCAGCCCGCAGTTGTTAGCATGCCACTGGGCGATAACCTGGTCTATCCCACAGCCCTCTGCTATCTGGTATTTCAGCTCTTCAGATTCCGCATTCCAGTATTTCTCGGCTTTGTCATATTTTTCAAGCAAAGTTTTGTCTTTCAGGTCTATGAGTTGATGATAGTAGCGGCCGTTGAAAAGATTTTCATCCACCCATGTTTTTCCTTTTTCGAATAGGCCGCGGTATTCGGTGGAAGTCTCAGATTCACCC
>PWZK01000047.1 GCA_003567495.1 Candidatus Brocadiaceae bacterium | reverse complement strand
GGATATACCGAACAACGTGCTCAGAAAAACGGTCAGTGTCGTGCCGCAGGAGGTCTTTTTATTCGACACCACTATTCGCGAAAACATACGTTACGGCTGCCCCGGAGCGGACGACGCCGAAGTGGAGTCTGCGGCCAGACTGCTGTCCGCGCATGAATTTATTTCCGGTCTGCCCGAGGGTTATAATACTGAAGTGGGCGAGGCCGGCGTGCGTCTTTCCGGCGGTCAAAAACAGCTCATTTCGCTGGCGAGAGCCATGCTGGTGGACCCGCGAATTCTGATTCTGGATGAGGCCACCTCAAGTGTTGACGCTTATACCGAGGTGTTGATTCAGAGAGCGATGGAGAAATTACTGGCCGGCAGGACGGTTCTGATGATCGCCCACCGGTTCGCAACGCTGAAGCTGGCCGATAGAGCCGGAGTGCTTCAGGAGGGAAAGCTGCTTGAAACGGGCTCGCATGAGTATCTAATGGGAAACAGCCTGCAGTACAGGACGCTTTTTGAAAAACAGGTCGATTGAATATGGAAGAAATAACTTATAAGCCAATAGGTAAGATACGGACACCGCACAGGGATCCCAAAGGCACCCCCATCCAGCCGCCCGCAGCGGAGGGGATAGAGGGGCGGATAGAGATTCTTGACGAGTATGTGGAAGGACTGAAGGACCTGGACGGTTTCTCGCATGTCATCCTTCTTTACCACTTTCATCTGATGGAAAAGATGACGCTGACGGCCACTCCGTTCATAGAAGATCGGGAGCATGGCATATTTGCCATCCGGGCGCCCAGCCGGCCCAACCCTATCGGCTTATCGATCGTCAGGCTGGTTGAAATCGAAGGGAATATACTGCATATAAAGGATGTGGATATCGTTGACGGTTCGCCACTGCTCGGCATCAAACCTTACATGCCCGGTTTTGACCGGCGTGAGAATGTACGGTTCGGCTGGCTGGAGAACAATATTGATAAGCTTCCGGATAAGAAAGACAACGGACGGTTCGTTATGATTTTCCGTGCCCGCCGGATTTGATATCGAGCACCGGTGTGCCCAGGAAAGCGTCGAGTCCTTCCACGGTCAATGTGGTTCCTTCAATCTGCATAAGGCAAACGTCCTGGATACCTATTGGTGAGGGGCGGTGGGGGGTGTGAGAAGCGAAAACGCCGACTTCCTTACCGTCGAGTTTCCTTCGGAATCGGGATCGGATCGGACCGGATTTGTGCAGATAGTAAACTATTGTCAGCGCCTCTTCCTCTTCAAGCTTGTACATGAACCGTTTCTGCGACGGCAGCAGTTCTATTTCTGAAACCGCCAGGTTTTTTTGATCGGTCGATTCGCTATCGCCTCTCTCCTGTACTGCGCTTACGTAACCAATCGGATAGATTTCAATGGGGGAGGCATCGCCGAAAAAACATCCAGGGCACAGGTGGGCTTCATCTACGATAAAAATGTCTTCACCTGGACAGGGATACTGTTTACCGCATTCGGAACATTTAACGATATTTAATTTCATTTTTTTTCGCATTGAAAGCTTCTTTTTTTGCGGCAGAGCATTAATTATATTTTTCAAGCACCGTCTTGAAACAATGATGTCGGCTGTTCAGGAAGGGGCATTCTCAATTTTTTTCAGCTTGCGGAACAGGGTGCTCTTATTGATCCCCAGCTCTCTTGCAGCAGCGGTTTTATTGCCGTCATTTCTCCGGATAGCCTGCTCGATCATCGTTTGCTCCATTTGCCAGATGGCCTTCGTGCCTTCATCTTTGCCACGCCGGGGTTCTGCTTTTGCTTGAGGGCGCACGATCGGGGGAAGGTGTCTGGCCTCGATAATCTCACCTTCGCACAGCACAAAACAGTGTTCGATGATGTTCTCCAACTCGCGCACGTTGCCCGGATAATCGTGCGACAGCAGGGCCGCCGTGACCTCGTTGGTCACGCAGGAAATGTTTTTCCCCTGGAGCCGGTTGTATTTGTGGATGAAATGGTCCACAAGCAGCGGTATATCCTCCTTACGTTCCCTGAGCGGTGGCAGTAGCAGCCGCATAACGTTTATCCGGTAATACAGGTCGTCCCGGAACGTACCGTCGCTGACCAAACGGTCGAGATTTTTGTTCGTGGCCGCAAGAATGCGCACGTCAGCCTTGACGGGCTGGACGCCGCCGACCGGCTCAAAGGTTTTGTCCTGGAGTACACGAAGCAGCTTCACCTGCATGTTCTGTGAAATGTCTCCGATTTCATCCAAAAATACGGTTCCGCCTTCGGCGAGTGCGAACCGGCCGGGTTTATCCTTCCTGGCATCCGTGAAGGCGCCGGCTTTGTAGCCGAAGAGTTCCGATTCCAGAAGATTATCCGGAAGTGCTCCGCAATTCACGGTGACAAAAGGCTTCTCACTGCGGAAACTCAGGTTATGAATGGCCCGGGCGAACAGTTCCTTCCCGGTGCCGCTTTCCCCTTCGATAAGAACTGTCGAGTTGCTCTCGGCGATATTCGGAAGAATGTCGAAAAGTTCCTGCATTTTATGACTGCGACTGATTATATCCTCGCAACAATACCGGCCTTCGATTTCTTTCCGGAGTTCTTCGATAACGCTGGTATCACGAAAAGTTTCGACTCCCCCGATGATATGCCCCTTGCTGTCTTTCAGCAGGGCGGTGGATATGGCGATCGCCCGCCTGTCGCCGGAAGCATCCAGGATATGTACGGCCTTATTCATTACGGGCTTGCCTGTTCGCATTGTTTCGGACAAAATGCAGTCGT
>PWZK01000343.1 GCA_003567495.1 Candidatus Brocadiaceae bacterium | reverse complement strand
CTGCAGCTTGCTCACGACATGAAAAAAGCCGCAAAAACCGGCCTCCTCGGGCGCTATCTCGAACGCAAAACACTCGCACTTATATTCGAGAAGAGCTCCATGCGAACCAGGGTCTCTTTTGAAGTTGCGATGACCCAGCTCGGCGGCGCATCTATCTACCTGTCTAAAAGCGATGTCAATATCGGCGAACGCGAACCGGTTAAGGACGGCGCCAGAGTACTGGCTCGCTACGTTGATGCAGTGGCTGCGCGGGTGTACCGACACAAAACCGTTGAGGAGCTGGCCGCTCACTCCAGAGTGCCGGTTATCAATGCCCTGAGCGACAGATTCCATCCGTGCCAGGCGCTCGCAGATATGATGACCATACAGGAACGCCCGGGCGGTGCGGCAAAAACGGTTGCTTACGTCGGAGATGCCAATAACGTTGCGCGTTCTCTGGCTGTCGTGTGCGCTAAACTAGGATATTTTTTCAAAATAGCATCGCCGCCTGAATACCGCTTTGACGAGAAATTTATCGAAACACTCTCGCCCGTTGCAAAAGAAACCGGGGGAGGTATTGAGTGTTTTGTATCGCCGCACGATGCTGCCGAAAATGCCGATGTTCTCTATACGGACACCTGGATCAGCATGGGACAGGAAGGTGAAGAGCAAAAGCGCAGAAGCATTTTCTCAAACTACAAAATAGATTCCGATTTGCAGTCGGAAGCTTCCGCCGACCACATTGTAATGCACTGCCTGCCGGCGTGTCGGGGCGAAGAGATAACCGACGAGGCCCTGGAAGGTCCGAATTCGGCCGTTTTCGACCAGGCTGAGAACCGGCTCCATGCACAACGGGCCCTGCTTTACACGCTTATGGCGGGATGAAATCTAATTCTCTTCAAAAACGAACTTCAAGAGAATTAATATAAGGGCAACGACAAACGACTACGCCAAACGGCAAACGACTTTTCTTTTTAAGCACATCGACAATTGGTTGTCGATGTCGGGATATTAAGCGCCTGATGGATAAACCTCTGAAACTCAGAAGGTATCTGGTGCATTTCAGCAGTCATAATCTGCCCCAGTTTTTTACAGACGTGCTGGTGATAGGAACAGGCATAGGAGGGCTGTCCGCCGCACTGTCGGCGGCTGACAGCGCTTCGGTGCTGATTACCACAAAAGGGGGAAAGAACGACGGATGCACCAATCAAGCCCAGGGTGGCATAGCCGCACCAATATCTCCAGGGGATTCACTGCAAGCGCATTTTGACGATACTGTGCGGGTAGGATGCGGCATATGCGACGATGCGGCCGTGCATGTAATCACAGAAGAGGCGGAGACATGCGTGCGCCAGCTGATGGGCTTTGGCGTCGAATTTGACAGAAACGATGAAGATTTTTCCTTCACCCGCGAAGGTGGCCACAGCCGCGCCCGTATACTGCACGCAAACGGCGATGCCACCGGGCGCGCCATACAGGAGGCCCTTGTGCGCCGGGCCATGCAGCACGAGAACATCTCCCTGCGGCAGCAATCTTATGTAATTGATCTGCTGACCCTCGACGGGACGTGTCACGGCGCTCTGATATGGTCGCCTCAAAAAGGCCTGATGATGATCAGGGCAAAGCAGACCATCCTCGCAACAGGCGGCTGCGGGAGAGTTTATCGAGAGACCACAAACCCGCCTGTGGCAACCGGCGACGGCATTGCCATGGCCTTTCGCGCCGGGGCAAAGCTGCAGGATCTGGAATTTTTTCAGTTTCATCCCACATCGCTTTATGTTGCAGGCGCGGCCCGTGCTCTTATAAGTGAGTCGCTTCGCGGGGAAGGCGCGATACTGATCAACAAAAAGGGCGAACGTTTTATGACAAATTACCACCCCGACGGTGAACTCGCACCGCGTGATATGGTCAGCCGTGGAATACTGCAGGAGATGAAAAAGGAGGGTGATACGCATGTTCTTCTGGATGTTACCGCACGCCCGCGGTCATACCTGGAAGAGCGTTTCCCTACCATCACCAGGCTCTGCGACGAGTTTGAAATAGATATATCCAAGAGCCCCATCCCCGTGCATCCCGCCGCACACTACCATATCGGGGGGGTTAAAACCGATCTCTACGGGCGCACTTCCATTGCAAACTTGTTAGCCTGCGGTGAAGTTGCGTGCACCGGCGTTCATGGGGCCAACCGGCTGGGCAGCAACTCGTTGCTTGAGAGTGTGGTGTTCGGACGTCGGGCCGGGGTTGAGGCCGCCGGCAAGTGTGCAGGTATGGAAGAAGCGCCACCCCTTCACTCCATACAGGGGCTCCCACAGGAGCCGGCATATGGCAACCTGAGCCTGGCAGATGTGGAAAACTCGCTTATCAGTCTGATGTGGCGCAGTGTGGGGATAGAACGCGATGGGAAAATGCTGGATGAAGCACTGGAGATGATTACGTTCTGGTGTCGATATGTTATGGATAAAGAGTTTGACAATCCTCAAGGGTGGCAGCTTCAAAACATGCTTGCTGTCGGGCGCTTGATAGCAATGTCGGCCAGGCAGCGTGAGGAATCCAGGGGCGTCCACTATCGTACAGATTTTCCGAATTCCGAAGAGCAGTGGAAGCGCCATGTGGTCATCTCCCAGTCGGGCGAAGAGTGGCTCTGACCTGGCGGTGGGGAAAAACAGAACTGCGGCTGCATGGGCGGGCATGAAAAAAACGGGCCTGCGGCTGCATATTGGATATTTTACTCAAAGGCGTCTCGACGCGCAAGTATAAAGACATCCTTCCCGAGACGGCTCATACGGTCG
>PWZK01000370.1 GCA_003567495.1 Candidatus Brocadiaceae bacterium | reverse complement strand
GAGAGCGCTCCAGCCGGAGCCGGGTACGGGGGGGGGCGCGGGCCTCGCAAGCAACCGCTTACCGGGTTTAGAACCCGGTCGGCCGAGGGTAAAACCGGGGGGTCTGGTGACAGCGCCTTCGGAACCGGAGGGCCCCAATCGGGTTTCTGTTCCGGGCTGCGGTTCGCGGCCGGAATACCGGCGCTTGCCGTAGATGGATACCAACGCGGCCTTCGGGCGCTGCCGTAGACAGTAAGCGGCCCCGACCATGCAGGCTTCTTCTAGCTTGTGCGCACAAAGGCGATCGGGGCCGCCAACCGCCGGGCAATGGTTCGTCATGCACATGCACTTGTAACTCTGACCAGCAAGCTGAATGGGCTCAAGCGCCGGATTCGCAGGACGTCGCCAAAGCATGCCCACCCGGTACGGCTCAGGAAGTCGCCGCCGATCAAGGACGGGTCGGTCGGATTGAGCGAAAAGCCGGCTAGGTGCAGCCGAGGGGCGTGTAAGAATTGCGGATCCAGAAAACCGGCGGACAAAGGGAAATCCCTGTCACATACTCGCACCACAGTTATCTCGAGTTCCAACTCAAATCCAGCACCAAGCATTGACGGTCAAATTAGGATTCGATCCGGCGCCAACACAATTCACCTGCACCAGCTTTTTATGCCGTTACTAAACATCTTTTGCGCATCGCGTTTGCGCCAATATTCTACAAACATCCTTAGCGGCTTTACCAATGTAGGACGGCGGCACACCGGACCTGACGCACCCACTATTACTTGCATAAACGCCCCCACGTTAGTGGCATCTCCCAATGCTCCGGGCCCGTGGTTAACCCCGCCAAAAAGTTGCGGGGACTTATGCATGTTTCAACATCGCTCTTCACCACGCAGAACGACGTAAAAATACTCCCCCCGGGCTTTCTGAGCGTTATGGCAACCGGGAGCACCCAAATTTCCCTTTAGAAGCGCAGGCTCCTGTCTTACACCGGGTGGCTTCGTTTCTCGATGTCTACTTGAACTCATGACATTTGTTGTAACGCCATACCACCTCTCTAAACCCAAAGGAACCACATAGGAGGCTTCCCCCTTACCAACGGCTACAACCCGCGACTGGCCCCTCATGCGTCTCCTGCGATTTCTCTGAATATTCTCCCACAGACCACGGAGGCTTTCACGTGCGCTTTGGCAAACCCGTGATTGAGCCTCGCAGAGTCAGCCCACGACCGAGGATCTTTCGCAATTTCATCCAGAAGCTCAGCGTAGCGCACAGGATTTCCGCCCGGCTCGAGGCGGCCCATATCCGGGACACGGATCAAATCCCCTATGCCACCGAGCGGACTAGAGATAATCGTATTACCGAAAGCCAATGCTTCTAACATCGCAACCGGGAGTCCTTCTCCATGAAATGAAGGGAGAAGAAATACGTCAGTTTCTGCCAAAAGAGACGATTTTTCTTCTCCATCCACGAAGCCTCTAAAGTGCACACCTTCGATCGAGTCGCGATATACTTTTTCACGCAGCGAGCCCAAATCCCTTCCTATGCCCGCAAAGTGCAATGTTGACATTGGGAAGCGCTGCTTATGAAGTCGGAATGCTTCGAGCGACTCATAGATGCCTTTTTCTCGGACGACTCTGCCCATAAATAAGATCTTTAGACCGGCGCCCCTATCTCTTGCGACGATCTTGCCATCAATGTCAAAGTCGTCCATCAACCGGTCTTCGACCATCGTAGTCTCAATCTTAATTTTTTGCGGACTCACCCCCCAAGATTTCAAAACCTCCTTAAATCCTCGAGCGAGCACAAAGATCGCTTTGGCCCCCTGAAGTAACCGCGCAACATCCGTGCTTCGCCTACGGCTAGCAGATAATCTATCTGCCAGCCCCCAATCCCAGCCATGGAAAAACACCGAGAACGGCAGCCCCAACCGCTCACAACGGCGCATATAAGCCATGTCTCTCCATAGCGCATTCCGATTCAGAGAGGTTTGAAAGAAAACCAGGTCTGACTTTGGTATCTCAGACTTATACCAGAGCAACGCCTTCAGGTGTGACAACCGCCGCAACACCGCCGCTCCGGGGCTTTTAGATCGCATCGGGAACTGTCGGGGGATCGGGGCGCCACTCAGGTCAATCACCCGGTGACCGGACGCTTCGGAATATGCACCCAACAAACGAATCACCTCGCCAACGCCCCCGGTAAAACCATATCGCACTCGAGTGGGAACAAGTATCGTAGCCATAGCGTTCAATGCCCTTGTCTCCGCAGCAGTATCGATTTCGCCGCGCCGCAACATGAGTGAGGGCCCCTCGGGTACCCAGACCTAGGGCCTATTTGCGCTCATTCATGAAGCAACTGGGCCGCCGCCCTGGCCAAGCACTTTGGACCCGTTTGAAACGTCGACCGCACCTGGAGAAGTTGGTGGCGAGGCAGCACCAAAACGTCCAAAAATCTGGGTCGACCGGGTTTCCTGTTTAGATAACGACTGCCATGCGTCCAGCTTCATCGCACGTCCAGAGCCCACTCGTGCCACATTGAATGTTTCGTCCGGCAAATAGAATGTGTTGTTATCTGAAGTGGTTTCATCCACCGCCGCGCTGTTTGCGAACCACATTTGAGGCTTGCCATTCAACACTTGGCTAGAATTCGAAATAGTATTATTGGTAATAATGATCTCACGGCCATCGATTCGAAGCCCGGCTCTCTGGATACCGTCATCATGGGTGCCGTTGTCGTAAATTAGATTGTTGTCTACCCAAGCTCTATCGGGCCCGTTTTGCACCATCTCG
>PWZK01000070.1 GCA_003567495.1 Candidatus Brocadiaceae bacterium | reverse complement strand
CCCGATCCCGATAGCGATCCCGATTTCTGGCACTGCCGCATAGTTCACAATCTGAACGCCTGCCTGCTGCAGGCAGGGGGTTCACTGAGGATTTACCTATTTTGGACGTAAGGTAATGTATGAGGACGAGTTGTTGTGGTGACACCACAAAAACCACAAAGAAAAAAGTTTCGCTCAGCGGATATTTAGCAAAAAACTCATACCTATCAATATTAAAACCATCCCCCCGGCCAGTTCGGCCTTGCCCCCGATTTTATGGCCGATCCTGTCGCCCAACCTTACACCTATAATGCTTGTAATTGCCGTAACAAGCCCTATCAACAGCGCCGGCACCCATACCAAAATCTCCATCATCGCCATGCTCACGCCCACAGCAAACGCGTCAAGACTGACGGCGACCCCCAGAACCCACAGTTTCAGCCCCAGACTATGCCGGGATGGGGATTTATCATTCCCAAACACGGCGTCAAAGATCATCTTTGCTCCTATAAAAGACAGCAGCAGACATGCCGCCAGGTTGCCAAACGGCTGTATATAGCCGTATATCAGGGTGCCGGTATGCCAGCCCAAAAGCGGCATTGCACCCTGACAGATACCAAATACCACGGCGACCCGCAAGCTGTGTGAGCGTTTTGAGGTTTTAAGCAGTATCCCCTCAGTAGTAGCTACCGCGAAGGAATCCGCCGAAAGACCGAGCGCAACCGCTATAATATGAAATATCCCCATATAACCCAACCCGGACAAGCCGGAATTTGAAATCAGACCATATCCTTCATCCCGTAGAGTCCCGGCCCGCGTCCTTTGAGAAATTTTGCCGCGTTTATCGCCCCTGCGGCAAAAACGTCCCTGTTCCCCGCCCGATGCGTCAGTTCCATACGCTCACCTTCGCCGGCAAAAACAACCGTATGCTCTCCCACGATATCACCGGCTCTTACAGCATGCATTCCGATCTGCCCGGCGGGACGCGGCCCGGTGATGCCATCCCTGCCATGTTTCAGCACATCTTCAGGATCGACCCCTCTCGCCTCACAGATAGATTCAGCTATCTTCATGGCGGTGCCGCTCGGAGCGTCCTTTTTGCGCTTGTGATGAGATTCAACGATCTCTATATCATAGCTTTCGCCGAGTATGGAAGCGATCTGTGCCGCCAGCCTGAACATCAAATTAACGCCAACGCTCATATTCGGGGCGAATAAAAGCGGTATTCTGTCGCCAAAACCCTCCAATGTCCTCCTCTCTTCTTCGCTAAACCCGGTAGTCCCCACAACGGCGCCCACGCCGCCGGCGACGCAGTCCGGAAGCCTTTTCAGACTGGAATCGGGCCGGGTAAAGTCGATAAGGACATCGGCCCGCCCGCAAAAATCGGCCCGGATAATAACCCCCGTAGCACCGATACCCGCCGCCTCGCCCGCATCGCGCCCAATATACCCGCTCTCCTCACTCTCCAGGGCACATGTCAGTTCACATTCGTCATCGCCTGCGATCAAAGCCACTATACGCCGCCCCATCCGGCCCGCAGCGCCGCTTACCGCAATTCTCGTTTTTTCCATTATGATCAAGCTCCCGGTAAATTTTCGGAGAAACGCCTGCGTCACCTGAGAAACCCCTTCGCCAGCACTATCGGGGTTCCGGAATCGGCTGAGCCGCTGACGAGATCCGCCAGGCTGGCCAGAACATCTTCCATGCGTCTGGGAGTGGTGCCTTCGCTTTCATTGCTGCTCAGGCCTCTTTCTTTCCGGATTTCTTCGTCCAGCATTTTCCGGATATCCTTTTCCGATCTGCCCTGCCCCTGATACATATCAACCATATACTTCAGCTTGATACCGGTTCGCAGAAGATCTGTTATGCCGGATGTGACTCCGAAAGCCGCACACGGGTCGGCCAGCTCGTATATGCCGCTGCTGGGGTCCTTGTAAGCCCCGTCGCCGTAAATTATAGCCTCCACTTTCTTACCAAACTTTTTCAGTATCCGCTCCTGGAGCTTTCTCACAAACATGTCGCCTTCATGAGGAGCGAGTTTCAACTTGCCGGCGGAGGCCATGTTACTTCCAAGCAGGCCCCACTCGGACCAGGCGCCATGTGCCGGGGTGTTAAAAATCTCCTTCAGTGTAATAACATTCTCAAAATGCGCAAGAATTTTCTTCTTCGTTTCCTCCCTCGTATGTATGTCGGAGGCTATTACGGCATCGGGCGCATATTCGAGTATGTTTTCGGGTGTGTTACACAACACAATCCGCGCCTTTGCGCCGGCGCTTTCAATAATATCGCTGTAGAGACACGTATAATCCATACCGGTAAGAGGGTGCACATATTTTTCTTCAAAATCCTCCGGCGTGAAACAACCCCCCGTTCTTCCGGCTATGACTTCCGCAACCTCCGCAGGGACGATCCGGTTTCCGACCTCGTCGTTCGGATAAGACAGTTGAACTATGACCTCGCCCCCGGGCACGGACATCGCAATGCCCTCCAGAACGAGCGCAAAACGGTTCCTGCTGGTAATAGGGAAAACGACCCCGATTTTCCCCCGATCCGGAAGGGAAAGTTTTTCCCGAAGCTCAGCCGCCAGCATTTGCGTGGTTATGTAATTATTCTGAGAACGCGCCACCACCGATTCCGTTACACACAGAACATCGCTGTCGGAGAGTAGGCCCGCTCCGTCCACAGGTATGATAGCCTCAGCAATTTCAGATATCAAATCGCTTCCCTGATGAACCAGCCCCATCTTGATTCCAAAAGCACACGGGCCTATAGATTCCGGCAGCATTTATATT
>PWZK01000220.1 GCA_003567495.1 Candidatus Brocadiaceae bacterium | reverse complement strand
AACGAATAAAAATATGAAACATCTTATATCCATTTTTCGTTTTTTTCTACTCGCCTGCTTGGTATTCCCGTTCGCCTTTTCCTGTGCGGTTACGGATCACGGCAAATCTGATGCGGCTCAAGCCGAAGATCTGATTGACCAGGCGCAGTCGTATTTAGACCAGGAACATAACGACAAAGCACTGGCAGCGCTCCGAAAGGCCGTCGAACTTTACCCCAGCCATGTCGGTGCGTGGTACGCGCTCGGAGCGGTCGAGGCGGATGTCTTCCAGCGAAATGAAAAAGCACTGCAAGCCTTCGAAAAAACGATAACTCTCGACCCTGAACATTTCTACGGCTGGCTGCAAAAAGGAATGATGCTGCGTCGGCTCGGGCGTGATGAGGAATGCCTCAAAGCCTATTACCGCGCTAACGAACTTAAACCGGAAAAAGTTGACGCATGGTACTATTTAGCCTCGGCGCTCTACCATATGGGCAGACACGATGAGGCGTATCCCGCTTACGTGAAAATAACCGAAATCGACCCGTCAAACGTCGAAGCCTGGTACGCTCAGGGCGTTCTTCTGAATAATTATTACCACAAACACGAAGAAGCATTAAAGGCCCTTAAAAACGTCGTCAAGCTTGCGCCCCAGCATGAGAAAGCGTGGCTTAATATCGGTAATGCCTTATTTAACACCGGATCATATGAAGATTCTCTTGAAGCTTTCGGTAAATCCACTGACCTGAACCCATCCCTCGCCGAAGCCTGGTATAACAAATCAATACTACTTTTTGACCACTCCGGTCGGCATAATGAAGGACTGCGAGCTATCGAGAAGGCAATAAAGATTAACCCCGATGATTCGCGCTTTTGGCATAATAAGGGCCTCATGCTGCTGGGCTTTGAAGACTATGAAAGGGCTGCTGAATCGTTCAAAAATGTCACGCGGCTTCTTCCGGATAATTTTAGTGGCTGGGCGGGGAAAGGAGCAGCTCTTGAGATGTCGGGCCGCACTGAAGAGGCCGAGGAGGCTTTCAAACGTGCTAAAGAACTGAATCCTGATTATAAGCGAGGGCCGCGGGAAGATGAGATCGAACAGGACGATGTCGCAGAAGAAAAAAAAGAGACCACTACTGATGATAATAACCAAGCGGACGTTATATTTGATGAAAAACAAGATAAAATTTTGGATGTTGAAACAAAAAGTCATGCGGCAAAAAGCGAAGGAGATATTCAAACGGCGCTGAAATACGCTCGCAAAGCTGTGGAGATGGCGCGAACACACTTCCCTGATTCTTCTACAGAAGCCAGAACGGCTTTTATTCTTGGACGGGTTTACTATGAAGATGAAAATTACGAAAGAGCTGAAGAACTGTTTTTGCGTGCTATGGAGATAAATGCCGACCTGCATCCGGCGGATACTGTTTTTACGGGGAGTGTATCCTATCTCGCTGAGATATATACTCAAAATGAGGATTATGAAAGTGCAAAAAGATATAAGCAGATCCACTTGGAAGTAACGGAAGAAAACGAATACGTCGGTCCGGAACATAAGAGGGTGGCCGAGATTCTCCAGACTTTGGCTGAAATACATATCGCTCTCGGTGAACATGCAGAGGCTGCTTCAGCATTGATACGAGCCTGGGTAATAGAACAAAGAGAATTTGGCAGCTACCATTCAAATTTGAACACAATCGAAGAAAAAATCTCAGACTTGATGTCCAAAGAGGGGGTTAAATCCGATGTGGAAAAAACAAAATGTCAGAGGGAAAAAGAGAGATTAGAAGAGTTTTACGAGAGTTCGGAATACTATTTCAGAGAGCGCAGTATGGTATACTTTCAAGAAACGACGGGGTTTTCACGGGCCGATTTGAAATCTTTTAAACTTGACAGTAACACAAGGGAGCCGGTTGATAACCCAACTGTTTTACAATTTTATGCGAAATATGATATCCCGCATCCGGATCACCTCAATCTGGGAAAAGATGAACTTGTGTGGTTTAAGTGGGAAGAAAACCAGTACAAGTTTGTGCATATTTCCCTTGTTTTTCCTGGTGGCTGGTTGCACACATTTCTTGTCTTCAGACATGCTGAAGGCGCATGGCGTTATTTAGGTTCCATTGACTTCGAAGGCCACAAATACAGCGCCCCGCAAACAAGTTTTGCTCATATAGGCGGAGACGATTTTCTGGTTTTTAGACCTATAGGAACGAGCGGCAGCGGTGTTATCGAGTATTTCGATGATTGGCGGCTGCTTGGTGAGGATGAAATAAAACCCGTCCTTTTTCTGCTATCATATGGTCATGTTATGGGTTGGGGAAATCCCTTTAACCGAAAAATAGACTCGATAAGTCAATTGGTTCTGGAAGAAGACGTGCCGGTCGGCGTCGGGTATGTTTATGAAGCATATTTCTGGCCTCTCTGGGGCGATGAATCCGGCCCTACCCGGCTGAAAACAAAAAATTGCGCTTACTGGCGGTGGTGCGGCGAAGAAAAGAGATTTATTTATGACGATTCTCTATCATCCTTCAACGAAGAACAGCTTTTTGGGCTGTTTTATTACGGAGTCGATGGGATTGTTGAGGAAACCATTGATGGATTATCAGAGCTGGAACTGACCGATGATGCAGTAAAATGGCTCCATCTGATAGAGAAAAGATGCAAGGAAAAGGGGAATAAAGAATCGATCAGAAACATACTTGGCAAATTCTTTGAAAGTGATTATTTCGATGACAGGGACATGTTTTTCTGAAACTCTTGAGCATGGAATAGACTACGGAGTGAACTCTTT
>PWZK01000273.1 GCA_003567495.1 Candidatus Brocadiaceae bacterium | reverse complement strand
TCGGGGGGCTGCGAAGTTCAGAACCTGCTTGGTGAAGTAGAGGAGAAACTCAGGCTATACCTGGAAGACATTACTCTTGCCGACATTGCAAAGCGGCTGGAAAATACATAACCCGGCTTCGCCTTCGCCGATTTTCACGCCGAGCTCCTTGCCGGCCACAAACTGCTGATCGGCTGCCCGAAACTTGATGACGGAGCATTTTACCGCGATAAGCTTTCGGAAATTCTTAAGAAAAACGATATCCGCTCCTTAACCGTGGCGCACATGGAGGTCCCGTGCTGTCACGCGCTGCTCGCCATTGCCCGATCCGCAGCTGAAGCGGCCGGAGTTGATATAGATATCAGCGTAAAAGTAGTGTCGGTAAACGGGCACCTTACAGGCCGGCGGAAAAGATTTGTCTGTAGTCGCTAACCTGCTTTTTGTAAACATATTAACCTTAAACTTTACAGGGAGGACGAAACATGACAGGTTGCAATAAGAAGGAAGAAACGGCGGGAAAGCTGCCCCACAGCCGGGCATTGCAGTTAAAAGAACAAGTCGAGTATGCCGGCGGGTCAATAGTGAGCCGCACGGCTATAGATTCAGAGTGCGGCAGCGTAACGCTTTTTGCATTTGACTCCGGCCAGAGCCTGAGTGAGCATACCGCGCCATTCGACGCACTTGTGCAGGTGCTTGAAGGCGAACTTAAACTCACGGTGGGCGGAAAGGATATAACCGCCGGGCAGGGGCAAAGCGTGCTGATGCCGGCCAACGTGCCTCACGCCCTGGAAGCCACGACAAAAACAAAAATGCTGCTTGTTATGGTGAAAGGATAAAGCTCTTAAAAGACGAGGCTTAAAAATTCTAACCGGCGGCTTCGCCGCAAAACCAAAAAAACTTAACGACGTAAAGAAACAGCTCTGTGCACTTTATTTGAGCGATGTTTCTCGTGAGAAAATCAGCGTTAACCTTTTTTAAGGAGGAGATGTCATGTCTGAGCAAATGTTTTGCTATCAGTGTGAGCAGGCCGCAAAAGGAGAAGCATGTGTAAAGGCGGGAGTATGCGGGAAAGACAGCGAGGTTGCCGCACTGCAGGACAACCTGATCCAGGGGCTTAAGGCGGTGTCCGCCCTGGCGCACAGAGCGCGCCGGGACGGGGCATCTGATCCCGAGATCGACTCGTTCGTCCCCTACGCCATGTTTACCACCCTGACAAATACCAATTTTGACCCGGTGGATTTTGAATCGCTGATCAAAAAAACAGCCCGTATGCGCGACAGGGCACTGGGGCTTTGCGGCAGGGTTGATAAAAAAAATGAAGGTATGATCGGAAAGGTAAAAAATTTGTGTTGCGGCTCCGGTCCCGGAAAGGACGTGCCTGAATGGGTGCAAAAATGGGCTCCGGCCGAAGGGATTGATGAGTTAGCCCGACAGGGCCGGAAGTTCGGAATTGACGGGCGACGCAGCAAATACGGCAAAGCTGTAGCGGGCCTTCAGGAGACCATCATCTACGGCCTCAAAGGCGCCGGTGCATACCTGCACCATGCTGCAGTGCTGGGGTATGAGAACGAGGACATCTATGCGATGTTCCATGAAGTAATGGATTTTGTTGCCGGGGACCCCACAGATACCGATGACTTGCTGGGCTACGCCCTCAAAGCCGGTGAGGTTAACCTGAACGCTATGCAACTCCTTGACTCGGCAAACACCGGCACCTTCGGACATCCCGAACCTACGAACGTGCGCATAACCCCTGCGGCGGGGAAAGCGATACTGGTGTCCGGACACGACCTGAAAGATCTGGAAGCGCTGCTCCAGCAGACCGAGGGAACCGGCATCAACGTTTACACACACGGCGAGATGCTGCCGGCAAACGCTTACCCGGAGCTTAAAAAATACGATCACCTGACGGGAAACTACGGCGGCGCCTGGCAGCTTCAGCAGAGCGAATTCGATGATTTCCCGGGCTCCATACTTATGACGACAAACTGCCTTATGAAACCGGCGGAGAGTTACAAAGACCGAACCTTCACCAGTGGTCCCGCCGGATGGCCGGAGGTAAAACACATCGACGGCCGGGATTTTTCGCCGGTCATAGAAGCCGCGCTCGGTCAGCCCGGTTTCAAAGAAACCGCTGAAGAGAAAACCATTACCAACGGGTTCGCCAGAAACAGCGTTATGGGCGTTGCAGATAAAGTAATTGATGCTGTAAAAGGGGGAGATGTAAAGCATTTCTTCCTCATAGGCGGATGCGACGGTGCAAAACCCGGACGTAATTACTTTACGGAACTGGCTGAGGCCGTGCCCCGGGATTGCGTGATTCTTACGCTTGCCTGCGGCAAGTACAGGTTTAATAAACTGGAGTTCGGAGATATCGGCGGCATTCCGCGTCTGCTCGACGTCGGACAGTGCAACGACGCATACAGCGCCGTGCAGATCGCACTTGCGCTGGCCGATGCTTTCGATACGGATGTAAACGGCCTGCCGCTGTCGATCGTATGTTCGTGGTACGAACAGAAGGCCGTTGCCATCCTGTTAACGCTCCTGCACCTGGGGCTGAAAGATATAAGGCTCGGGCCTTCGCTGCCGGCCTTTATAGAACCGGATGTGTTAAACGTGCTCGTTGACATGTTCGAGATAAAGCCAGTCTCAACCCCGCAGGAAGACCTGCAGGCTATGCTCGGATAAGTTCGCTTTTATCCCCGGTGACGGCTCAAGCCCTCTGACCCGCTTATTTCACGCGTTTCTTCATGTATAGTACTGGTGAAATGGTAAAAAGTACTATAAACTATGAG
>PWZK01000357.1 GCA_003567495.1 Candidatus Brocadiaceae bacterium | reverse complement strand
TAGAAAACCGGCTCATATCCCCAACTTCTGTTAAAAATACCATGGCCGTCAAAGTGCTGACCCCTTTCATCTCGCAAAGTGCCTGGCACGCCTCAAGGTAACGCTCATCCCGGGAAAGCACCTCTACGTTATCATCCTGCAGCTGTATCTCATCTTCCAGAAACCGCAGTTCACGCAGGTATGATTCAAGAGCAAGAATCTCCCCTTGCTTTGCCCGGATTCAGTCATTCTGAATGAACTTTTTGAAGCTTTCCCTTGATACACACACCATTTTGTCATAACATACTCTTCATGCACGTCAGCACCGACTATCAGGAACTTAGACGTGGATGAAAAAAAGGCGCGCTGGCGGCTTGTTGGTGATTATGTCGCCCCTGCAGGGCTAAATTGTCGTAAGTCCTCAGTGAACCACGTTTTCCCCGGGAACGCTGGCGCCAGAGTCCGCACTAACGGCATGCCTGCCTGCCGCGCTGCGGCGCAGGCAGGCGGGCGGGGACGCCCGCGTTCCCGGCAACGGCAAACGGCGGTTTAAGTGCCCGTACAAGCAAAATAAGACGTGGTTCACTGAACACTTACAAAACCGCCTGGTGGAGGAGAAATTTCAACTTATGAGTTATTGTGTAGCTATAGTAGGCAGGGCGAATGTAGGCAAATCTTCGCTTTTTAACGCCCTGTACGGGCAGCGAGTCGCTATTGTAGATCCCGCTCCGGGTATAACGCGTGATCGCATATCGCGTGAGATGCAGCTCTCTGGGGGTGCGGTGGAACTTGTCGATACCGGCGGAGTCGGCATGGAAAGTGCCGAAGAGTTAATTGAAGACGTGGAATTGCAGATAGGAATAGCCATATCCAGAGCCGACCTCATACTATTTGTGGTTGATGCGCTCAAAGGTATGCATCCCCACGACAGGACTATAGCGGATCGGCTCAGAGTTGTGAAAAAAGACGTTATGGTGGTGGCCAATAAGGCCGACGACGTTGAGAAGGAACGCAGTGCGGCAGAATTTTTTCAGCTCGGCCTGGGCGAGCCGCTGACGGTCTCGACGATGCATAACAGGGGGCTGGCGGAACTCAAAGAACGCATAAGTGCCGGATTGCCCGAGGGGAAAGAAGATCGGGGCTGCGGGCAAGGTCATATCAAACTGGCGGTAGTCGGGCAGAGAAACGCCGGTAAAAGTACCTTGATCAACTACCTGGCCGGGGAAAGCCGGGTGGTGGTGAGCGAGATGCCGGGCACGACAAGGGACAGCGTCGATACGGAAATCAGTTTTCGCAATGGTGACCGCGAGCTTAAGTTCGTCGTCATAGATACCGCCGGAGTCAGGAAGAAAAAACAACTCAGAGAGTCCGTTGATTATTACAGCCAGGTTCGCACACACCAGGCCGTAGTAAGGGCAGACGTAGCGGTGCATATGATCGACGCTCGAAGGCCGGTTTCAAAGGTGGATAAACAGTTGGGGAGTATGATACTCGAAAACTACAAACCCGCGATTCTTGCGATAAACAAGATAGATACGGTGCCGAAAGAAACCGAAAACGGTTTTATCGACTATATATGGGAAACGCTGCCGGGCATGCGTTTTGTCCCCGTAATATTCACCAGCGGAAAGACAGGAGAAAACATCTTCACGCTGCTCGGCCTGGCACATAAGCTTTATCAGCAGGCCGGCATGCGGGTAAAGACCAGCAGGCTTAACGAGGCTGTGGAAGACATAGTTTCAAGACGCCCGCCTCCTTCCCGTACAAATAAAAAGGCAAAAATACTTTTTGTAACGCAGGTTGAGACCCGTCCTCCGACGATAGCTGTTTTCACAAACGATTCGGCTGACATAACCGATTCATACCGCCGCTACATGTCTAATGAACTGAGAGAGGTTTTCCCATACCGCGATGTGCCCGTAAAGCTGGTTGTAAGACGCCGCCGGAGCGGGAAAAACGAAGGATGATACGCAGGTTGTCTATATGGCTTCGCTTCGGCCCATCCGGGGTAAATCCTCAGTGAACCCCGTATACCTTAATACTTACCTCTCGCAGAGGCGCGGAGTACGCGGGGAACGGCGGAAAAGACAACGGCAGCAGTCCACAGATTGCGCAGATTTCCGCAGATTAACGGCAACGGCGAAGGTTTAGGATCACTAATTTCAACTTTTTACGGGTTCAAGAAGACAGCCCCCATTCCCCAACGGGGATATTTAATTGTAGCCCAGGGTTGCGACGGCGCAGGTTTGCCGGCGCTACCCTTGGAAACCGTCCGACACCGCCAAATTTTCCCTGTTCAGGGAAATGTGGTTGAGTTGTCCCCTTTCCCAGGGTAGAAGGCCCTTCAGGCCATCAACCCTGGGCTGTAATTATAAAATCCTCTTCGAGGAAAAAAGCTTTATCCGTTTTTTTCAGAGCGCCCTGAAAAGCCAAGCCGGCACAGTTCGCCGACCTCGGAGACAGGGTGAAGCGGGATTGGCGGATTGGAAGCCGAAGCCAGGTTTCCTTTCGGCACTACCGCTTTTTTGAACCCCAGTTTTGCGGCTTCTTTAAGCCTTTGCTGGATCTGACCTATAGCTCTGATCTCGCCCGAGAGTCCTATCTCACCCATGGCAACCCAGTCGGATGGGAATGCCGCGTCGCGTGCGCTTGAGACAATGGACAGGGCCAGCGGAAGGTCGGCGGAGGGTTCGGCTATTTTCACGCCGCCTGCCACATTTGCAAAAGCATCGCATCCGCCGAGTTTCAGCCCGGCCCTGCGCTCAAGCACCGTAAGAAGCATGCCGAATCGCCTGTGATCGATCCCGCCCGTGCGCCGCTCGGGTGTGCCGTAGCAACTCGGTGCTATGAGAGCCTGTATCTCCACCAGCAAAGCCCTGCGGCCCTCGACCGTCGGTGTTACCACCGACCCGCTCTGTTTTCCGCTGCGTTCGGATAAAAACAGCTCGCTGGGGTTGTCAACTCCTTCCAGACCTCCTTCTGTCATCTGAAACACGCCTATCTCATTTATGGAACCGAACCTGTTTTTGGCCGCACGAAGTATTCGCATCGTGTGGAAGCGTTCGCTTTCGAAATACAGCACCGTATCGACCATATGTTCGATCGCTTTAGGCCCGGCGATCGCCCCCTGTTTGGTGACGTGTCCGACGAGGAAAAGCGTGAAGTTGTTTTCTTTGGCGCAACGTATAAGTTCTGCTGCGGCGTATTTTAGCTGTGATATGCTTCCGGCGGGCGAGTCCTGCTCCCGTGCCGTCACCATTTGTATCGAATCTATGACGGCTACCCTGGGTTTTTCCGCTTCAAGCAGAGCCAGTATCGTATCAAGCGAGTTCTCGGCCGTAACCCTCAGCGGTGCGCCGCCGTAGCCAAGCCTGGTTGCGCGCACGCCGAGCTGAGAAAGCGATTCTTCGCACGTAACGTACAGGCTTTTGCATTCCCCGGCGGCTATCCGGCTCAGTGCCTGAAGGAGCAGGGTGGATTTGCCCACTCCGGGATCTCCGCCGATAAGAACGACGCACCCGGGCAGCAGCCCGCCCCCGAGTACCCTGTCGAATTCGCCGATGCCGCACTCGGTGCGTTCCAGATCTTCCTGCGGGGCGTCCGGCAGAAAATATACGCACTCTCGCGCATCCGCCGCCGCAGCGCTCAGTCCGGTGCGCGCGCTGCGCCCGGCTGCGACCAGCGTATCCCACTGGTCGCAGTTTGGACATTTTCCGCTCCACCTGACGACAGAAGCACCGCATTCGCCGCAGCGATACCCGCTGTGTTTTTCTCTCATATTTTTCATGTTCGCTGGAAATCAAGTGCTCTTTTTGGTATTCTACCCCAAACATGGAGTGCTTGCAATCCAAGGGGATAAATACGTGGAATTCAGAATTAAAAAGAGCAGGCTGAGCGGCCGCGTGCGCATACCGGGCAGCAAGTCTCACACGATAAGAGGGCTTATACTGGGCGCGCTTGCCGATGGTGAATCGGTGTTGAGGGGAGCGCTTGACTCCAGTGATACCCGAAGCTGCCTTGCGTTTATCAGGGCGCTTGGCGCCGATATAGATGTCAAAGATCCGCGGAAATGGATTCTGAGCGGCACCTGGGGAAGACCGCTTGCAGACGCCGGTGCGATCGACGTTGGCAATTCGGGCACCACGCTTTTTCTGGGTATGGGGGCGGCCGCACTCGGGGAAAAAGAGGTGGAGCTGACCGGCGACGAGCAGACCAGGCGGCGCGACGCAGCGCCGCTGCTCCGAGCCCTGTCTCAACTCGGCGCGACGGCTTATTCCAGGGCGGGGAACGGGTGTGCGCCGCTCGTTGTCGGCGGCGGCCTTGAGGGCGGTGAAGTAACCATTGAATGCCCGACAAGCCAGTATCTTTCCGCGCTGCTTATCGCCTGTCCTCTGGCCCGCTTGCAGACTACCGTCAGCGTGCCGCTGTTGCATGAAAAACCCTATGTCGGCATGACCTTGCAGTGGCTGCGGGAGCTTGGCGTAAAGGTTGAGCATGATTGCGGATACGGCTTTTTAAAAATACCGGGCAATCAGCGCTACGGCGGCTTTGACCGTAGCGTGCCGGGTGATTTCTCCAGCGCGGCATTTTTTCTGGTCGGGGCCGCCGTTACGGGAAGCGAGTTGCTGCTGGAGGGCCTTGACATGTCCGACAGCCAGGGCGACAAAGCAGTGGTCGGGATGCTGGAAGAGATGGGGTGTGAGATCAATATATTTGAAAATTCAATCTCAGTGCGGGGGCCGGAGCGCTTGAAAGGCGGGGAGTTTGACCTGAACGCAACGCCCGATGCGCTGCCCGCAATGGCGGTGGCCGGCGCTATGGCACGGGGGCGGACGCATCTTGCCAATGTCCCGCAGGCGCGCATGAAAGAGACCGATCGCATCGCGGTAATGGCGTCGGAGCTAACAAAAATGGGGGCGAAGGTGGAAGCATTGCCTGACGGTCTTATTATCAGCGGCGGCGAGCTTCGCGGTGCAGACCTGCACGGACACGGGGACCATCGGGTGGTGATGGCGCTTTCGGTGGCCGGGATGGCTGCAAGCGGGCAAACTCGCGTAGATACCGCCGGGGCGGCGGCAATTACGTTCCCGGAGTTTCCGGAACTGATGCGCCGGGCAGGCGGGCGTTTGGTTTGCATTCCTGAGCCTGTTGCACAAAAAAAGATATGATAAAAACAACGATAACTGCAGGCGCGTTTGATAAGATGGGAGCACGTGACATACTTTTTCTTCACAGGGCATCAGGTGTCGGTCAGCTTCACGTGATTTTGTATGAAGATGAGCTGGTTCAAAGCATAACCGGCACTCCGCCGGAATTCCCGCTGCCTGAAAGAAAATACTTCGTGGAAAATATCCGCTATGTCGATCGAGTTCATACAATAAAGAACCTCGAAGCGCTCGAAAATATCCGCGAACTGACCGGTTCTCGGGCGGACGTATGTGGAGTTTTTAGATCTGATGATACGGCCCGCTGCCGCGATTATGCCGGGAGGCAGGGGATTGATTGCAGGGAGATCTCTGCTGATATGCCCGACAGATTTCCCGAGCACGATTATGAAAAAATAGAACCGGGACGAAAAAAGGTGGTCGTAACCGGCTGTTTTGACTGGCTCCATACCGGCCACATCAGATTTTTTGAAGAAGCTTCAGAATACGGCGATCTTTATGTCGTTCTGGGTCATGACGATAATATCAGGAAGCTCAAGGGCCCGAACCATCCGAAATTCTCGCAGCAACAGCGCAAGTATGTGGCAGGATCTATTCGTTTCGTCACGCGTGCACTTGTCTCCAGCGGCGACGGTTGGCTTGATGCGGCGCCGGAAATTGAACGTATAAAACCCGACATCTATTTAGTCAATGAGGACGGGCATAAGGGGGAGAAGAGACGATATTGCAAACAACATGGGATTGAGTATGTTGTGCTCAAGCGGGAGCCAAAGCCTGGCCTGAGACGCCGAAGCAGCACAGAACTGAGGGGCTTTTAACTCGCATATTTTTTGAATATATTCGCTTTATCTGGCATGTCTGAATTTTTCGTCCCATAAAGCCAATCGTTCAAGCAGTTCCTGTCGGATCCCTGCCTGCGCAAATAATTGTTTGTTAGTGTCAAAATTATCAGCGTCTACGGCAGGGCGGGCAGATCTTTCAGGGAGGCGAGTCCGAAGACTTCGAGAAACTTCTTTGTCGTGGCGTAAAGCAGCGGGCGTCCCAGTTCATCGCTTCTGCCGGTGACTTTTACAAGCGACTTTTCTATGAGCGAGCGCAGAATATATCCGCTCTGAACGCCTCTTATGTCTTCGATCTGCGCCCGGGTAATCGGCTGACGGTAGGCGATGATGGAAAGTGTTTCCAGTGCCGCCCGGCTCAGGGTGTCCTGCTGCTGTTTGCTGCGCAGCTTGCTTACCCATGGATCGAATTGAGGCCGGGTGCGCAGCTGATATCCCCCGGCCACCTCCTGCAGGAAGCAGGGCCGGTTTTCTTCCTCGTATTTTTCTTTCAGGCCCTGCAGGAGCGATTCTGTTTTTTTCGTCCCACCGATACCTGTAAGGTCGTTTATTCTGGACGGCGAAAGTGGTGATGGGGTTGCGAAAAGCAGCGCTTCAACAATCCCTGTAAGTTCCTTTTCGCTGAGTTCGCCCCCTTCGCTGCCGGGCGCAGGCTGCGTGCGATCTTCTTTCAGCCCGGGCGAAATTCCCGTTTCAGCCCGTGGCGAGCGTTTAACAGCCTTATCGATCGAAATTATGCGCCTGTCTTCCTCCTGGTTTTCAGGTTTTTCCATGGTCGTTGTTTTTCGGATTTGTTGCCGTTACGGCAGAAAATTCCCGGTTTTTGCAAGTTTTTCGGGCAAATAAGTGTCGATTACAAAGTTCAGACTGTGTTTTGCAAACGCCTGCTGTTCGACCCTCACGCCCATTTTGATCATTTTTTTAAGTGCTTTTTGCCATTGCTTGTGGTGTTTGAAAAAAGGATCGTTTTTCAGTGCGTCTTTAGCCCGTTTGATATCTCTTTCCGAAAGCGGGTGGGTCGGAAGATCATACTTGTCTATATCATAGGGCGTAACGCCGAGCAGACTGGCTTCCGGCACGCAGAAGAATTCATTTATATGGGCGGAATTTCCGCTGCCCACGGTAAGGGTCCTGTATATGTTTGAGTATCCGTAAGGATCTCCATCCACGAAAGCGTAAACCGGTATATTGTTTTCTTCACTTAATCTCCTGATAAAGCGTCGGCAGGCGCGCGTGGGCACCCCGCCCATTGATATGAGTATGCTGTTGGTGTCGTCCCAGAACGCGTGGTTGTTGAGCCTCTGAAACATGCCGGCGGTTTCTATGGCAAGGATGAATTCTGCGGACGTTTCGAATTCCAGTTCTTCGACCGAGATAGGTATTGAATACGCTCCACGGCCGAAGCGCGTGCAGTCGATTTCTATCCTGTCTCCCCGCTGTCTGTCGGTGTCTATAACCTTTAGCCTGCCGGCAACTTCACCACCTTTTTCCTCCGGCACGAACCCGAGCTGTTCCCTGTTGACTTCGAACATTGCCTCCAGGTCTTCCATAACGGCATCGCTTTCGGGCTGCTGGTCGAATCTTGCGTCTTCCCAGTTTTTGGAGATATAATAAGCCTCACGCTTGCTGACCTCTTCTTCGCTTTCTATGGTTTCTTTGCAAAGTCCCATCATGCGCAGGCTCTGGGCAAAGCTTTTTACCGTATTATAGGTCAGCGTGCGGGTTATCTTCTTTTTATCAAGCTTAAAGTAGCCGGTTTTGGGCGAATATATAACGTTGCCGAGGCCTCGTCTTGGCAATTTCAGCTGCGGCTTCCTGCCGGTTTCGATGCTCTTTTTTACGCTCGATGCACATTTTATCAGCAAATCTCTGGCGTCGGTGTTTTCCATTTTGAATTACCTTTTTGTTCTATAGTAAGCTTCGTTCCAGCGCAGTTCTTTTTTCACATCGGCCGTAGTGGTGGAGTTATCTATTGTAATGAGTTCGATCCCGGCCATTTCGGCAAAGTCCGACAGGTGCTGTTCGGTAATCGCCATGCTGAAAGCGGTATGATGGGCGCCACCGGCCAGTATCCATGCCACGGCTGCGGTGCGAAGGTCTGGTTCGGGTTCCCAGAGCGCCCGGGCGACCGGCAATTTCGGCAACGGCTCTTCAGGTTCAACCACATTAACAGTATTTGCTATAAGTCTGAATCTGTGTCCGATATCTATGATACTTGCGTTTACCGCACGGCCCGGCGGAGCACTGAACAGAAGTCTGGCCGGGTCGTCTTTCCCTCCGATTCCCAGGGGCTTTATATCCAGTACGGGCGTTTTGGCGGCAATGGATTCACAAACTTCCAGCATATGTGCTCCGAGAACCCTCATGTCCGGCTTGCCCAGGTGGTAGGTGTAATCTTCCATGAAGGATGTGCCGCCTTCCAGTCCGGATCCCATAACTTTCATGGCACGCAGGAGGGCGGCCGTCTTCCAGTCACCTTCGGCTCCAAACCCATAGCCGCGGGCCATAAGGCGTTGTACGGCAAGTCCGGGCAGCTGCGGGAGTCCATGAAGGTTTTCAAACGTTGTGGTGAACCCGCTGAAGTCCCCATCTTCCAAAAAAGCTTGCAGGCCGAGTTCTATCCTTGCCGATTCACGCAGTTTGGACATTTTTTGACCATCTTTCAGAAGGGGGGCCGGTATCTCATATCGACTTTTATATTCCGTTATAAGTTTGTCCACTTCAGCATCCGCCACATCTTTATAAGATTCCGTCAGATCCCCCATGCCATATCCGTTTACCGAGTAGCCCAGCCGCAGCTGCGCCTCGACCTTGTCGCCTTCGGTAACAGCCACATCCCGCATGTTATCACCAAAACGCGCAATCCTTGCACCTTGCAAGTCCTGCCATCCGCACGCCGCCCGCGTCCAGGTGGCAATCTCGTCTATTGTTTCGGGATCCTGCCAGAAGCCCACAACCACCTTGCGATTGAGTCCCATGCGGGAAGCAATGAAACCGAACTCGCGCCCGCCATGGGCGGATTGGTTCAGGTTCATAAAATCCATATCTATTTCCGCCCACGGTATGTTTTCATTGAACTGGGTATGAAAGTGAAGGAGGGGTTTTTGAAGCGACTTCAAACCGGCTATCCACATGCGGGCGGGTGAAAAAGTATGCATCCAGGCGGCAAGACCCACGCAACGGGGGGAGGCGTTTGCTTCAAGACATATTTTTTTTATTGCTTCGGAAGAGGTCAAAACGCCCTTATACATAAGCTTTGCCGGAAAGACCGGCGAATTTCCCACCGATTGCGATATTATTCTTGCATCTTCGGCAACTTTTTCCAAGGCCTTCTTTCCATACAGGTGCTGACTGCCGGTGACCAGCCAGACTTCAAATTTTTCAAGATCTATCATGGTTTATCTTCCTGGATTTCCGACCGGTAATTGAAACAAGATATTAATTGAAATAAGTGCATAAATCAAACGCCATAATTCTTTTTCAAGACTTCGCTTGAAAAAGAATTAAAACACCTGCTGTTGGTTTATGAAATATGCGGGATAGGGGAGTGCGGCAGCTCACTGCCCAGTATCTCATACCCGTCGAGGGTGATACAAACCATATCCTCAATTCTTACCCCGCAGCGTCCCGTAAGATATATTGCCGGTTCGAATGTCATCACCATGCCCGCTTCCAGTATGTCCCGTTGCCCCGGCGCAAGATGTGGTGCTTCGTGCACTTCCAGCCCGATTCCGTGGCCCAGTCCGTGTGAAAAACATTCTCCGTATCCGGCATCCTCTATTACATTGCGAGCGGCTGCATCGACCTTCCATGCTTCTATGCCGGGTTTGATGACATCAAGTGCCGCCAGGCGGGCCGAAAGCACTATTTCAGCCAATTCTGTTGTTTTATCCGGGATATTACCGGGTGCAAGCATCCTTGTTATATCGCTCATGTAGCCGTTTACCCGGGCTCCCCAGTCGACAAGCAGACTGTCGCCCTTTTTTAACTCGAGCTCCGAAGGCCGGGCATGCGGCGAACTTGCATTTTCAGAAATTGCGCAGATAGCATCAAACGCCGCTCCGTCGGCGCCGGCGCGGCACATTTCCCATTCGAGTCTGCGGGCAAGCCATCGCTCGCTCCGGCCGCTTTTGACATGTTTTTTGAACCGGGAAAATCCATCATCGGCGGTTTTTATCGCGCGTTTAATACATTCTATTTCGCAAGCGGACTTGCGTCGTCGAAAGGATTCCACGAGGCAGGCGTTTCGAAGCGATACTTTCATGCCGCCGTTTTTTTCGGATATGTCTTTGTAGTCGGCGCAGGTTACGTGTCGGGCGACAATACAGAGGTTTTTCAGCCCCTTTTTTTTGCATAGATCCCGGGCGGCAACCGCCATTGAGGTGTCGCGAAGCAGAACCTCGTCGATGCCGCCCTCGTTCTGCGCCTCTTCGCCGTAGCGTCGGTCTGTCAGCAGTATGTACCGGCCACCGGTAGCCAGCAGGGTGCTATCGTTCCCTCTGAAACCGGTCAGATAGCGTATATTCTCCGGTTTTACTATCCAGTATCCGTCAGTACCCTCTTTTTCCATGGCCGCAAAAAGTTTTTGTTTTACGTGGTGTTTTTCTTTCCCGTTGTTATTTTTTTCCGTCATGTTGCTTTTTGTCCGTAATATGCGTCCGGCCCATGTTTTCGATTGAAATGTTTCTTGAGGATGTATTCAGGCAGCCTGGGGCATTCATGCCGCAGGCTGAACGTAAGATGCGCCATTCTGGCTACTTCCTCGAGCACAATTGCGTTTTTCACCGCATCTTCGGGGGTTTCGCCCCACAAAAACGGCCCGTGGCCGGGCACCAGGACGGCCGGCATGCGTCCCGGATCCAGGTTCTCATCCGAAAAACGCGCAACTATCGCCTTTCCGACATTTGCCTCATAATCTTTTTCCGCCTCTTCCGCGGTCAGTTGTTCACATACCGGTATGTCGCCGCAAAAAGTGTCTGCATGGGTGGTGCCCAGGCAGGGCAGGGCCATGCCGGTCTGCGCCCATGCAGTCGCATAGGGCGAGTGAGTATGCACGATTGCACCGGCTGCGGTAAAGGCTCTTGCGATTTCCAGATGAGTCGGCGTGTCGGAGGAAGGCGCAAGGTCTCCGCAGCAGACCTCCCCGCTCGCGAGCGACAGAACAACGATTTTATCCGCAGCAAGGTCTTCGTAGTCCACCCCGCTCGGTTTTATGGCCATTTTGCCTTCTTTTCTTTCCAGCCCGCTGACGTTGCCCCAGGTAAGCGCCGCGAGCCCGGATGCCAGCAGGGTTTTATTCGCTTCGCATACTCTTTTTTTCAGTTCATCGATATCTTTCATTTTTTTTAACGGTTATCTCGTCCCTTCAGGACTCTTTTTTTGCGTGCGTCCATTACCCTATGGCTTCGCTTCGGCCCCATTCGGGGCCTGCGCTTCGTCATAGGCTATAACATATCGCGCTTTCAGCGCTTGCCTTTCGCGCAGCTGCACCGCCTGCCTGCAGCAGGCAGGCTGGAAACGCGTGAAATAAGCGGGATAGCGCCTACCGGACCGTTTCCCTTATTTCAATCAGCTGTTTCATCACATGGTGCAAATTGGACTCATAGTCTCGGCGGCCGTAAATATCGTGGAGTTCGCTGTATAGAGCGAAAAGGTGGTCGTATACTTCCGTATTTTCGGGTTTCGGAACATAGCTCCTGTCCATTGTGCCGGTCATTTCAGCAACGGCCTGGCGGAAATCGTCATGTCCGCCGTTCTTTTTTCCCGCAGCGACCGCTCCAGCCATGGCGGCCCCCAGTGCACAGGTCTCCTCACTGCGGGTTATTTTCATTTCCTTTCCCGTAACGTCTGCATATATCTGCATGACGAGCGGGTTTTTACGCGATATACCGCCACAATTTAAGACGCTGTCCACTTTTATCCCGTATTCCCGGAACCGTTCCATGATCATCCTTGCTCCGAATGCCGTCGATTCTATGAGCGCACGATATATCTCCGCCGGCGTGGTACGGAGAGTCATGCCCAGCAGCAGGCCGCCGAGTCGCTGATCGACCAGAACGGAACGGTTTCCGTTGTGCCAGTCCAGCCCCAAAAGGCCGCTTTGGCCGGGACGGAGCGCATCGGCCACCCTGGTAAGTGCGTCATGAGAGCCTTTCGAGGCCCCGCCGGGTTGTATATAGTTCACAAACCAGTTGTAGATATCGCCGACTGCCGACTGGCCGGCTTCCAGCCCCCAGCAGTCCGGCAGCACGGAGCCTGGTACGATTCCGCAAAGCCCGGGTATATCCGGTGGTTCGCTCTTCAGCGGGGTTACCATCAGGTCGCAGGTGGACGTGCCCATTATCTTAACAAGAACGCCTGGCCTTATGCCGCTTCCCACGGCGCCCAGGT
>PWZK01000021.1 GCA_003567495.1 Candidatus Brocadiaceae bacterium | reverse complement strand
GATGTCGCTGAAGGTTTCGAAGATGTCATCGGCAGACCTGAAGTCGTGTCTGCCTGCGCCCTTGAGCCCTTCCTCGCCGTAACGGTCGTATATCCTGCGTTTTTCCTCATCTCCCAGCACGTCATAAGCTTCTGATGCTGCCTTGAACTTCTCGGCGGCCTCCGGATCTTCCGGGTTTCTGTCGGGGTGAAACTTGAAAGCCATCCGGCGATATGCCTTTTTAATACTCTCCTGCGAGGCTTCAGGCTCCACACCAAGTGTTTTATAATAATCACGTGCCATGAGTGAATTTCAGGATATTAATGATACAAAATCCAAAACGACCGGGCCTGTCGCATTTTCCCCGAAGGGAAGCCTGTTGCACAAAAAAAGAGTTAAGGCGATGTACGGAACCTATAGGAGCTGTAAGTCCTATAGGCTACAACATACTGAGACCTCTGGCAGTTGTGCAACAGGCTCAGGGAATATTTATTCTTTCACGCGGGTTCCGGCCGGAACCCGCGTGGGAGTTGACTACGGTTGCGTGCTTTGCGCGGTGTATTTACCGCACGCTGCCTTCCACACCCTCTTTTTTGTCTTCTTCAACGTCGGTAACCATAGTCTCGGTGCTCAAAAGCAGCCCGGCTATACTGGCCGCACTTTGCAGGGCGATACGGGTCACCTTCGTGGGATCGATGATACCTGCCTCAAACATGTTGACAAAATTGCCGGTATTGGCATCGAACCCTTCTTCCTCTTTCAGTTCGAGCACTTCTGACACTATAACTGCGCCGTTGTGCCCCGTATTCTCGGCGATGTTTTTCAGCGGTGCTTCTATCGCCCTGGCGACTATGTCAGCGCCGGTTTTCTCATCGCCGCGAAGCTTATCGCGCTTCTTTGCAATCGCGTCCCTGCACCTGAGCAATGCACATCCGCCGCCGACAACTATCCCTTCGGCCGCCGCGGCGCGCGTTGCGTGCAGAGCGTCTTCCACCCTGGCCTTTCGCTCGGTCATCTCGGCCTCGGTGGCGGCGCCGACCTTGACTACTGCCACTCCGCCGGTAAGGCGGGCCAAACGCTCCTGGAGCTTCTCGGTGTCGTAGTCGCTGGTGCTGTCGTCGATCTGACGCTGAATCTGCTTTATCCGTGCGCTGATATCCTTCTGGGAGCCTTTCCCGCCGACTATCGTGGTCTCGTCCTTACCTATCGTTACACGCTCGGCCCGGCCGAGGTCGTCGAGCTGGACGTTCTCCAGTTTCACGCCGAGTTCCTCGCTCATGAAGCGTCCGCCCGTAAGCACGGCAAGGTCGCTGAGCTGCGCCTTGCGCCTGTCGCCGAAGCCCGGTGCTTTTACCGCACAACACTGCAGCGACCCGCGGAGCTTGTTCACAACCAGCGCCGCCAGCGCCTCTCCTTCGACGTCTTCCGCAACTATCAGCAGCGGCTTCTGGGCGGTGGCGATCTTCTCGAGCACCGGCACCATATCGCGGATATTGCTCAGTTTCTGCTCGCAGATGAGAATATACGCGTCCTCAAGCTCCGCTTCCATTTGCTCGGCATTGGTAACGAAATAGGGCGACAGATAACCTTTGTCGAATTGCATGCCTTCTACAAAATCAAGCGTAGTCTCGGTCGATCGGCCTTCTTCCACCGTAATAACGCCGTCCTTGCCCACCTTATCGACCGCTTCCGCCAGCAGATTGCCGATCTCGGTGTCGTTGTTGGCGCTTATGGTGCCCACCTGTGCGATTTCTTCCCGCTTTTTAACATCGCGGCTCAGCTCCCCCAGCCTGGCTACCACCGCATCTACGGTCTCGTCTATGCCGCGCTTGACGGCCATCGGGTTGGCTCCCGAGGTCACCGCTTTCAGGCCTTCCCTGTAGATCAGCTCGGCCAGTACCGTAGCCGTCGTGGTACCGTCACCGGCTTCATCGGACGTGCGGCTGGCCACCTCGTTAACCATCTTTGCGCCCATGTTCTCGAACTTGCCTTCAAGCTCGATTTCCTTCGCCACGGTAACCCCGTCCTTGGTAACGGTGGGGCTGCCGTAGCTCTTCTGAAGGATCACGTTTCGCCCTGTCGGGCCCATTGTCACTCTGACGGCGTCGGCTAGTTTCCTGACACCGTGCAGTATCTGCTTCCTGGCATCTTCACTGTATATCAGCTGTTTTGCTGCCATAATCTAACTCCTCAGAATTTCACCTTGTTGTTTTTTTCAACTGACCGAGCCTCTTCCGGTATCAGTTTTCCAATTTCGCAAGAATGTCGCTTTCACGCATCACGAGGTATTCCTTGCCGCCGGCCTCGATCTCAGTGCCGCCGTATTTGCCGTAGAGCACTCTGTCGCCGGTCTTTACGGACGGTTCGGCACGCTCGCCGTTCTCGAGCACCTTGCCCGGCCCTACTGCGATTACTATTCCCTCCTGGGGCTTTTCCTTGGCGGTATCGGGCAGATAAATCCCGCCCGGTGTCTGATCATCACTCTCAACCGCCTCCACAACTACCCTGTCGTCCAACGGCCTGACATTAACCTTCTGAACCTTCTTCTTCGCCATGACTCGACCTCCAACGATGGTAAAAAGTATTTTCTGTTTTTCTCCCTTATCGGCCCACCCGGGCCGAACTCATCATTTCGACCGCGCCGCCCGGCCCAAAAAACGGGGCCAGGCCGGACCGGCAAATTCCGAGGCCGGTCCGGGCCCGCTGCGCGCGTGCCTGCAGGTTGCGCTTACATCATGCCGGGCATACCGCCGCCCATACCGCCCATACCGCCCATACCGCCCATACCGCCCATGCCGCCGCCGGG
>PWZK01000228.1 GCA_003567495.1 Candidatus Brocadiaceae bacterium | reverse complement strand
GGCTCCGGCGTTCCGTGCCTGACCGGAGTCGATACCCGCGGTCTGGCCGTTCATCTGCGCAAAGCCGGAGAGATGCCGGCCGTCATAGCGCCGGCCGGGTTCGACGAGAGAGCACTTATCAAACAACTGGCAAACGAGGAGCGCCCGCAGTGGGAAAAAATTGATTCCCCCGCCATGCAAGCGCCTGAAAACGCCCCCGAAGTGGCCGTCATTGACCTTGGCATGCGCAGTTCTTTTGCAAAACAACTCTGCCGATGCTGCAAGCCTGCCCGGTTTTCCCACGACGCAGTCCCGGATGTAATACTTAAAAACGATCCGGGGGCGGTGATAGTAACCGACGGGCCGTCATTCAACTATCCACCCCAGGAGACTGTGGAGACGATTAAAAATGTATGCGGACGGCTTCCTCTTCTTGCATGCGGGCTGGGCAGCATAGCACTGGGGCTGGCCATGGGAGCGAAGATGACCTTTTTAGAGCGCGGACACCACGGCGCAAACTATCCGGTGCGCAGGTTGTCGGACGGGAAGATAGAAACGACCCGCCAGCAGCACTCGGTTATTCTTGACAGGAAGAGTGTTGAGAAGTGTGGCAACCTTAACGTTTCCATGCTCAACGTAAACGACGCTTCGGTGGAGGGCGTGATGTCCGAAGACGGCTCTGCAATCGGTTATCAGGCGCTTCTGCCTGTGGCCGGTCGCAGCGATACCAACCGGCACCTGCTTGATTTTATTGAATCGATCAACAATTTTTGAAACCTTAGCCTTTAACCATTTAAGTTTTTAAAGTTACGGAGGCACGTCAACGTATGCCACGACGAGACGACATTGCCAAAATATTGATGATAGGCAGCGGGCCGGTGATCATCGGGCAGGCCTGCGAATTTGACTATAGCGGAAGCCAGGCCTGTAAAGCGCTGCTCGAAGAAAATTACGAAGTGGTGCTGATTAACAGTAATCCGGCCACTATAATGACCGACCCGGCAATGGCACATCACACCTATATCGAGCCCATCACGCCGGAAATTATCACCCGAATAATAGAGAAGGAACGTCCCGATGCGGTGCTGCCCACGCTCGGCGGACAGACCGCACTGAACGCAGCAATCGAGCTGGACAAAACCGGTGTTTTTGAAAATTATGGCGTTGAGGTGCTCGGCTGCGACCCTGCTGCCATAAGCGTGGCCGAAGACAGGGAGGAATTCAAGGACGCCATGATAGAAATCGGCCTGCGCGTTCCGGAAAGCGACATAGCTAGGAACATGGAAGAAGCGCTGGAGATTATGAAGAACATCGGCCTGCCCGTAATAGTCCGGCCGGCTTTTACGATGGGAGGAACGGGCGGCAGCACGATTTACAACACCGAAGAAGCTCCGGAATTGCTAAAACAGGGGCTTAAAGCAAGCCCGGTCAGCGAACTGCTTCTGGAAGAAAGTGTAATAGGCTGGAAAGAAATCGAATTCGAAGTTATGCGCGACTGCGCCGATAATGTAATAATCATCACTAGCATGGAAAACGTGGATCCGATGGGAGTGCATACCGGTGATAGCGCGGTAGTGGCGCCCGCTCAGACGCTTAGCGCCGAAGATTACGCCTGCTACGTTGATATTTGTCATAGAATCATACGCAGGGTTGGAGTAAAAGGTGGTGGGATCAATATTCAACTCGGCGGCGACCCCGAAAGCGACGATATCGTTATAATAGAGGTAAACCCCCGCCTTTCGCGTTCATCCGCACTGGCAAGCAAAGCTACCGGGTTCCCGATAGCACGCGTGGCCACTAAACTTGCCGTTGGCTACACGCTTGACGAAGTGGTGAATGACGTGACGGGTTCCACTTATACAGTCACCGAGCCCACAGTCGATTATTGTGTTTTTAAAGCTCCAAGGTTCACTTTCGAAAAATTTCCCGCAACCGACAGCACAATCAACACAAGCATGAAAAGCGTGGGCGAGTCCATGTCAATCGGGCGAAACTTTAAGGAGGCTTTTCAGAAAGGACTCAGGTCGCTGGAAAACGGACGCAGCGGTTTCGGAGCCGATGGAAAAGATCCCGAACAAAGCCCGACAGAGAACGATATAGTTTCAAAATTGGCCCAGCCAAATGACCAACGTCTCTTTTACATACGCCATGCC
Source organism: Candidatus Brocadiaceae bacterium (assembly GCA_003567495.1). GTDB lineage: Bacteria > Planctomycetota > Brocadiia > SM23-32 > SM23-32 > PUMZ01. The sequence goes on along the minus strand of PWZK01000228.1, from coordinate 657 downwards.
TTCATGGAAGGGTTCAGCATAGACAGAATACATGAGCTGACGCATATGGACATGTGGTTTCTGAACCATTTCAAGGATATGGTGGAGTTTGAAGAAGAACTCGCCGTCATTGGCACGATTCAGTCGGCGACCGAGCAGCAGCTCCGTCGTGCCAAACGCTGGGGATACAGCAATGTGCAGCTGGCCCATCTTTTAAATTCAACGCCGGAGCTCGTGCGCAGACGCTTGCACGAGCTCGGAATACGTCCGGTCTATAAGCTCGCGGACACCTGCGCGGGTGAAGTCGAGGCCTCCCACCCGTATTTTTATTCCACATATGAGCAAACAGATGAGGCAAGAACCACGGATAATAAAAAAATCATGATTCTCGGTGGCGGCCCGAATCGTATAGGGCAGGGCATTGAATTCGATTACTGCTGCGTGCATGCCGCGCAGGCGGTGCGCGAAAAAGGCTACGAGGCAATCATGGTCAATTGCAATCCTGAAACAGTCAGCACTGATTACGACACTTCCGACCGCCTGTATTTCGAGCCGATGACTGCTGAAGATGTCCTTAATGTGGTGGATGCGGAAAAACCCGACGGCGTTGTGCTTCAGTTCGGCGGGCAAACGCCCCTTAACATCGCCTCGGAGCTCCAGCAAGCGGGCGTGCCGCTG
>PWZK01000149.1 GCA_003567495.1 Candidatus Brocadiaceae bacterium | reverse complement strand
CGGGATCACTTACGCCGAACAGTTCGGAACGCAGCGCGGCCACAAGCGCTACCGGATCGTGGGGATGTACCAACGCCGCCATATAAGTGTAAAGCCGGCGCACCTGCGCCACCTCGTTCAGCACCGTTCCGCCGGTAACTATATTCGGTATCCCACAGGCATCGAGCTGCTGTGCGTAGAGACTCAGATTCGCTTTTCCCCATGTAATTATCATAAAATCGCGTGCCCGCACGGTTCCGCCCGGGCCGCGATGCCCGGGACGTTTAATCTTCATTCCACATTCCAGCGCCCGGTTGATATATCCGGCAATCCGCACGGCTTCATAACGTTGCACTTCTTCCCTTTTTCGCAGGGCTTTCGGCACTTTAAGCACCTGCACGCACGGTTCCCCGGGATCGCCGGGCCCATCCCCGAGTCCAGCGCTAAGGCGCACATACGGGGGGGAATAATCGTTTGCATCCGGCGGAAACCGGCCTTCAAAGCTTTCGTTTACCCATTTCAGAACCGGAGGGACGCTTCGGAAGTTGGAGGACAACTCCGGGACCGCGCCCCCACCTGCGGATATGATTTTTTTCACTTCGTTGTATGTCACAAGATCCGCACGGCGGAACCTGTAGATAGACTGTTTGGGATCGCCGACGATAAACAAAGAGCCCGGACGCGGCCTGCATCTGCGCCATTCTTTTTCCGTGGGGTCGTCCGCCGTAAGAAGCAGCATGACCTCCGCCTGCACGGGGTCGGTATCCTGAAACTCATCAACGAGCAGGTGCGTGAAACGCCTGGCGAAGTAGCTGCGTATGTTCGCCCCGCCCTCGCGCAGCAGAGCGGCACATCTTATCAGCAGATCCTGAAAATTGAGCACCTTCCGTTCGGCGCGCAGCCGGTCGTATCGCGCCCTTGCGCCCCGAAAAGCTTCCATCGCAAGCGCGTATCTGTGTTCGTAGAGCTTCCCGAGCCACGGTCGCGCCGTTTTGTCACGAATATTGTGCAGGCGCTCCAGCTCCGAGGCTATAAACGCCTTCTTTTCCTCACGCCCGGCACCCGGCCACTGCTTTTGCACTGTCACCGGGTCGTTTTCTTTATCAAATTTAAGAAGCAGACGTTCCACGGAGGCGGCATCCGACCAATCTGTATGGTGAAGAAAAAAAGGCAGTCTTTCGTATAGCTGAAGCAATTTATCATTGCCGGCATCTTCTATCAGGGGAGTCACCTCGGCCCTGATATGCTCAAGATATCGGTACAACCCGGAACGAACATCGGCGCTGTCGGGCAGAGGACCGGAAGGAGTTTGCGGCCATGATTCGACGTCAGGGTAATCGGCAAAGCGCACAAAACACTCGCGCAGATCGCCGATATCCATGCCCAGATCCGCCATGCGACCGGGAAGACCGCCGTCATCGGCCGCATAGAGACCCGTGCAGTAAGAGTCCCATGCCTCCAGCCTGATACGTTCATCTTCATCAGCTTCGACCGGCTCGAACTCGAGCGGCACACCTGCTTCTACGGGGCGTTCACGAAGCAAGCGGGCGCAGAACGAATGAATGGTCCCTATATAGCATTTTTCGACATTTTCGGCGGCACCGCCGAGCCGTCTGCCGGGCGTGCCCGAACTTTCGCGCGCCTCGATCTCGAGCCTTGTCCTGAAGCGGCTGCGCAGCTGCGCCGCCGCTTTACGTGTAAAGGTAATAGCTGCCATTTTACCGACATCACACCCGCCGTCACGTAGCAGCGCCACCATTCGATCTATCATTTTTGTAGTCTTGCCGGTGCCGGCGGCCGCTTCGACAAGCATGGACCTGTCCAGCTCGGAGTCGATGATGCGACGCTGCTCCATATCGGGAAGCTGGTTGTTTCGTTTATCTGCCATGGGTTGTGAAATTTTCCCGGTGCAGGCGGGCGGTTCCTGCTTTCGCAATCAGGTGACCCGAGTATAACCGCACGGGCCCTGATAGTCAATCGAAACGCTGCACCCCAAATTAATAAAAGTTCAAAAAATGCTTGCTTTTTCAAGACAACTCCTGTATATTGGACTTTAACCCGCATATTTCATAAACCAACGACAGGCATTAATGTAAGGGGGGGAAACATGGCTTCCATTTTAAAAGCCGTCTTTTTTTTCGCGCCCGCGGCAACGATCTTCTTCTTTGGCTGCGGAGGGCGCATAGTGCCCTTTACCCGCACGGCTGCAACCCCGGAACGCGAAGAACCCGAATGGGTGTTCCTTGACCAGGGACACGGCGAATACGAAGGCCGCGACGTTATCTACGGGGTAGGTGTGGATTCACGCGGAATAGATTATCGAAGAAGGCTGCAAAATGCTCTGGACGGTGCGCGGAAACGCCTGGAAAGTGAAATACGCGATTTTCTCGCCGGCATTGAAGACAAGGTTGCAGGCGAATTGCAGGCGCCGAAACCTGTTGCAGAACGTCTCCCGGCAATAATGGAAACATCCGCCGGAGAAGTGGCAGGAAAACTCTCGGAAAAGGCCCGGCATGTTTCCACACACGAATCGCTGCTGCGCAGAGAGGTCTTTGTGAAAGTAGTTGTTGAAACCGACGAAATAAAGAAAACCTACGACAGGGCACTTCGGGAGAAGCTGGCGGAATATTTTTAATATTGTCAGCGCAAAAAAAGGTTGCATCTTCACGCTTTTGGTGTATAATACACTTGAAAGCACACAAACGGGGAGGAAGAAAGGCATGCCCGACGAAAACCGGCGGAACATGGCACATGCAGAGGGTGTAGATGCACTGGAGGTATCAGGCAGTATCTTCGATGATATCTGGCACCGG
>PWZK01000189.1 GCA_003567495.1 Candidatus Brocadiaceae bacterium | reverse complement strand
CTCGACCGTTTTGGCGGCCTTCTTAACGCCCTCGGCGAGACTCAGCTTCTGCTGGGTGGTCTCCCTCGGTATCATGGGTATAAAGCTGCGCACGAGGTAAACGCTGAGGCCTCTTTTGTATGCTTCGCGGTCCAGCAGCGTCCCCGGCCTGACGTAACATGACACATCGGCAATATGCACCAGCACAACGCTTTTTCCGGTTTTCTCATCATGTGTCACCGACAACGCATCGTCGCAATCTTTAGCGTCGTCGGGATCGACGGCAACCGTTGTAACATCCGACAGGTCGCGCCTGCCGCGTATGAGGCTTTCAGGAGCTTCATAAGGCAGCTTCGAGGCTTCTTCAACCACATCTTCAGGGAATTCTTCCGGAAGATTGAACTGATGTATGATCGAAAGCTCGTCGATTTCCGGGGTGTTCTCGGTTCCCATGGCCCTGAGCACCTCCCCGAGCGCGCTTTTATGCCCTCTTTGCGGGTCCGGCCATTCGGTGATTTTTACCACCACCTTTTCCCCGTCTTTTGCCCCTTTCTCGTTGCCGCCCGGAATAATCACCCTCTCTTCCAGAGACGGCTCATCGGGCGTGACCACCCCCGCCCTCTTCCCCTTTTCCGCCCGGAAGGTGCCCACAAATGTTTCGTGCGCACGTTCTATTACCCTGACTATGCTTCCTGACGGGCCTCTTTCTTTACCCGAGCGTTTTTTTCGATTGCCGACCCGAAACTTAGCCAGCACGATATCGCCGTCCATTGCTCCGCCAAGCTGCTGTTCGGGTATGAAAACGTCATCTTCATATTCCGGGCGAACCGGCATAACGAAACCGAATCCGCGCGGATTACGATCCAGCCGGCCTACAAGCATGCTTTCACGCGACGGTTCGGCCCAACGACCATCGCGTAATTGAACGATCTCCCCGGAAACCTCAAGCCGTCGCAGTAAATTTTCAAATTCACCGCGACGCTCTTTCGGAACCGACAGACGTCCGGCCAGTTCCTTTGTCTTCATGGGACTGTAGCCGGAAGATCGGATAAGTTCCGATATTTTTTCAGGACTTGTCATGGTAATCTCCCCGGGAAATTGCTCAATTTATTTGCGCTCATCGAATTTTTCACTGTGTTTCTTCCGCCCGCAGCGCCGCGACCAAAAACAAACCGTTTATTGGGCGGATGTCTCTCCGGGCTCAACCGCCACCACTTCTTTTACCTCCGGCAACGCTTCCTTAAGGGTGGCCTCAACGCCCTGCTTCACCGTCATTTGAGCCATCGGACACCCCCTGCACGCCCCCTGGAGCACCAGCTTTACAACACCTTCGTCGGTAACTTCAACAAGCTCGCAATCGCCGCCGTGTGATTGCAGCGACGGCCTGATTTGGGTCTCCAGCAGATCTTCGACCTTCTTTTTGTCAACCATTATAACACCTCTCAGTTTAAATTTTTCCTTTGCATACTTCATGAAATTGCGTTACATTATCTGTTAGTTTAACCGAATTTGATCCTTTTCTCAAGTAAGCGCCTAATTCTTTTTCAAGACTTCGCTTGAAAAAGAATTAATAAAACGACCACGACAACGGCGGGACGGCAATTACGAATTAGAAATGTGGAATTAGGAATCAAAAAGCGAACGACAACGACAACGGCAAACGACATCATTTTTTAGTACATCGACAATTTGTTGTCGATGTCAGGATATTAAGCGCCTTTAATATTTTTGGTTAATGCGATATGCGGGACATTCTCATAGCCCTGAGTCTGGATGTCGATCCGGATTCCAACAAACCAGCGCCCGGCCGCCACGACTGTGTTTCGTCAGAGTTTGAGGGCAGGGTGAGTCTGACGGCGGTTCGCAGCGGACTCCAGGCCTTCAGCGAGCTGCTTGCTAATCTCGGGCTGCCGGCCACAATTTTCTGGGAAGCGCGCACCATGAATGTGCTGGCATCCACGGCGCCCGATACCGTATCCGCACTGACAGGCGATGAGATGTTTGAACATGCGTTCCACGGATGGCGGCACGAGGATTTTATTGGCCACCGTTCGCGACTGCCCATTTCCGATGAAGAAAAGACGCGGCGCATCAAGCAGGGAACGAATCTCGTAGCCGCCATCTCCGGAAAACGGCCGCTGGGATTTCGGGCGCCTTATTGCCGGATCGATGAGCCGACGCTGAAAATACTGGCAGGGCTAGGATACAATTACGACGCTTCCATGAGCGTCGATGCATCCGACGCCAAACGCATTGAGTCGCTCGGGAAGGCGTTTCCGTGCACTGGCGCAGCAGGGTGCGGTATAACGGAACTGCCGATGCTGAAGTGGCACGACGGCGCCGGCAGGCCGATCAGCGGATATCTGTGGCAGCTTCTGGAAGGCCGCCGCCCCCCGGAGGATTATACGCGAATGATTGCAGAAATTGCGGAAAAACACCCGGGCCGACTCATTCAAATCGCCGCCCATCCCTGGCACCTGGCCGTGAGCGGAGACGGGCGTCGCAAGCTCGACGTCCGAAAGTCGGCCGAAAAGGCCCGAAAGCTGCTTGAAACACTGAAAAAGGACCCGAAAATCCGGTTTGCCAAACTCTCACGCTTTTCATGTGGTGCTGATTCCCAACCCGGACAAGAGGGAATCTGGAATGAGGAATGAGGAATTAGAAATAAAAATACTACGCATTTTCAGAGACTCCGCTCTGAAAATGGGGCGCCTGCCTGCAGCAGGCAGGCCTTCGGCGCAGTTTTCAGGTACGGATAAATATCCATGTCCTAACCCGGACAAGCCGGAATCTGGAATGAGGAATGTGGAATTAGGAATT
>PWZK01000335.1 GCA_003567495.1 Candidatus Brocadiaceae bacterium | reverse complement strand
TGAATCTCAGATTTTGGAATTATTTTTAATTGACAGGGGGCAAAATGAGTGCCGAGCCTGAAACAACGAGTATGGATATGCCAAAGCTTCTCACACAGGAGGAGGTTATAGGCATACTTCGTCTTGATGAGATCGGGCTTAAGTATCCAAAAGAGACACTCAGATATCTGCGGCGCACAGGCCAGATCGGTTACGTCAAGGTGGCCGGCAAGGTGCTGATCCCTAGAAATGCGGTGGAGGCTTATATCGAGAGAAACACAAAACTGCTCGACCACGATGACGATTGACTCCGGGTATTTTTTATGATATAAATACTGTCATAGAGATGGTGCGGGGTCACATATGAGAAGGAGGTAAACATTATGTGGCAACGGGTCTGGATTTGAAAACGTAATTTGAAAGGTCGTAAGTGCCGTTACTACGTCCGCTGGTATGACAGGACGGGAAGGATGAGGTCTGAGTCCGCCGGTCCTGACAGAAAACGGGCGGAGCGGATGCGTTCGGAGAAAGAGATTCAAATCAACAACTCCGAACACGAAGAAGTGCGGGAGATATCCTTCAGTGAGTTCAAGGAAGAAGAGCTGAGGCTCATGAAAGAGCGTGTTGCGGCCGGTACGGTGGTCGATTTGGAAAGAACGCTTCGCACATTCCAGGAGATAATGGGTGTGGTGAAGCTCGGCGACGTTACACCGGCCGTAATTGATAAATACGTGGCACAGCGCCTGGAAAAGGTCCGCAGGGCGACGGCAAATAAAAACCTGCGCACCCTGAAAGCTTCGATGAACCGGGCGGTGAAACGTGGATATCTCAGGAAAAACCCGGCCGCCGTTATCCGGCAGGTACGGGAGCCTGAACGCGAAATAAGGGTGCTCAGCACGGAAGAAGTTGAAAGACTCCTTGGAGCATGTCTTTCGATGCGCTGGAAAGCGCTCATCGCCCTGGCTATAACGACCGGCATGAGGCTGGGAGAGATGAGGGCTCTTCGGTGGGATGAGTTGGATTTTGACAAAAAGACCGTTTGGGTTCGGAACACCCCCGACCATCGCACGAAGTCGGGGCGAAACAGGACCCTGCCGCTGACTGATGAGACGGCCGAGATTATCAGGCGGCTTCCCCGCAGTGCACCGCTGGTGTTTCACAACCCGTCGGGCGGGCATTGGAACAACAATGTGCAGAGGGGTTTTCACCGGATCGTGAAGAGGGCCGGTATTGGGTACTGCACCATGCATGATCTGAGGCGTACCTTCATCAGTCACCTGGCGATGGCGGGAGTCAACGCGGCGGTGGTCAAGGAGCTTGCGGGCCACGCATCGATTCAGACCACGCAGAAGTATTACACCCGCATATTGCCGGAGATTGTGCAGTCGGCGCCGGACAAACTTCCGTTCGGTGAGGCCATCAGCAGTGCATCAATCTGCACATAATCGTAACACCTGGCCGAAAACACGGCCAAGGACGAAAAAGGCGAAGTCGTAAACGATTGACAAAAAAGACGATAAGTAATACATACCCCCTTAGCTCAGCCGGCAGAGCAACGGATTCTTAATCCGTGGGTCCGGGGTTCGAGTCCCCGAGGGGGTACCACCTTAAAAAGCCTCAGAATGCCTTCGCAGGCGCTCTGGGGCTTTTTTATTGTCTTTCCGCCTTCCCTTGCACTGTTGCGCCGTGTGGCATATAATGCTATCATATTGCTATGACATGGTGCAGAAAATGGTGCAGAAAAAATATCCCAATCTCATGCGGGAGGACGATTATGGCGACTGTCCAGAAGATCAAGCAGGAGAAGAAAGGTAAGGTTTATAAATCTGCCACATGGTACGTTCGGTATTCTTATCCGGCCGGAAAGCGACGCCGCGTTGCCGCCTGGGCTGACAAACAGTCCTCAAAACAGCTCGCTCTGAATGTAGAAAAGCTCATTGCCTGCCGGGCCTCTGGAATGCCGACCCCGAAGAATCTGAGCGATGCGATCGACCGGCTCCCCGGACGCATAGTATCGCACCTGCAAAAAGCAGGCCTGCTTGATGCCGCCCAGGCCGCTGTCACCCGTCCTGTTGATGAACATCTGGAATCATGGGCCCGGCATCTTGATGCGAAAGGAAATTCCAAAAGACACATTGAACAGCGCCTCGGACGTGCCGGGCGATTGATGGATGCGGCCGGTGTCATCTGGTGGAGCGATATTGACCCCGGAAAGATTGAAGCGATTCTGACGCGGTTTCGTGACGAAGAGGATCTTTCGGTCTCCACGGTGAACGCGTACCAGTCCGCTTTGAAACAGTTCACCAGGTGGATGTACAGAAACGGCCATGCGGCGGAAGACCCGCTGCGTCATCTTTCCCGACAGAATCCCGCAGCGCATCGCCGATGCAACCGGCGCGCACTCACTGCCGAAGAATGCACGGCACTGCTGAGAAGCGCTTACAGCAGCGAGGAGGTGCGTGACGGGGCCGGTCCCCGCACACGAGAGCTGCTGTACCGCACGGCCCTGGAAACCGGCCTCCGGTTCAGCGAACTGCGATCGCTGAAAACCCATCACCTTAACCTGAACGGCTCCCCTCCGACTGTCTCCATCGAGGCAGGCTATTCAAAGAGCAAACGCGCCGATACACTGCCGCTGCGCAAAGATCTTGCTGAAAAATTACGGCAGCATTGCGCGGGCCGTGATCCCGGCGATGTCGTATTCCAGATGTGGAAGACGGCAAAGGGAGCGCGGATGCTGCGCGGTGATTTGGAGGCGGCCGGCATACCCTACCATGACTCGCAGGGCCGGGTGGCCGACTTTCATGCGCTGCGCCACACGTTCATC
>PWZK01000013.1 GCA_003567495.1 Candidatus Brocadiaceae bacterium | reverse complement strand
CTGCTGTTCGGTAACCAGGTGCGCGAGCTTTTCGCCGCCGCCACCGGCCGGCTGGCCGGGCGTGACGATGTGGCCGTCGAAGATCACAGCGATGACGCAGCTACCGATATGGATTTCAGGGACGCTTTTGAAGGTTATTGAGCACCGAAGCCCCTTTTTGATGTGTGGCTGTAGGGCATGCTCCGCAACTGCCAGATGTCTCTGTCTGTTTTAGCTTATAGGACTTATAGGACCTATAAGTCCCATACACATCGCCTTTAACTCTTACATCGCCTTAACTCTTTTTTTGTGCAACAGGCTCCTTACGGTATATTTGCCATAACTTGGGTGGTGCTCATGCAGGCGTTTGATATAGCGAGACACTGTTTGCTTCTGGTTTTGCTGGTAATCTGTGCCTATACGGATATCGCACACGGCAAAATATACAATGTCGTAACTTTTCCCGCAATTCTCGGCGGGCTTTTTATAGCTTATGTGGCCGGCGGCGTTTATGAAGGCGGCATATCCGGGGTGTCGCTCGCGAGCTCTATGGCCGCGATCGGTGTCGTTGTTGTGCTGTTCGCCTGGCCATATCTGAGGGGCGGGATCGCCGCGGGCGACGTCAAACTTATGCTGGCTGTGGCGGCGGTCGGCACGCTGAACAGCTATTTTACTGTCTATGCATTGCTCTACAGCACGCTTATAGGGGCGTTTATGGCCGTTATGCTGTTCATATGGAAAGGGCGGCTCAGAGAAGGATTGAAGGCCGCCGTCCGGTTTGCAGTGTCGGCGGGGCGTGTCGGCGCAGAGGATGCCGCCCGGGCGCGCAGGACTACCGGATTGACAATTCCTTACGGGAGCGCGATCGCCGTGGGAACGACTATAGCATGGTTTGTTATCGAGCTTTAACTCGCAATTTTTATAAACCATCATTGTTCCCGGTCGGGTAAATTTCAGGGGGGATAGTGCGTTGAGAAAAAATGCCCATAGGGGCCGGCCCCGAAGTTTTGAAACCACGGATCGCAATAATGCCTCCGGCAGCCCCGAGGAAGGCCAGGCTATAGTGGAGTTTGCCATAGCCTTTCCCATACAGCTGCTTATAATGCTTTCAATAATGCAGCTTGCGCTTATCTACGTGGGCAACCAGGTCGTAACCTACTCCGCATATCAGGCGGCGCGCTCTGCAGCCGTCGCCGGCTCCTATGCAGATGCCGAAGAACGCGCTCACCGCGCAGCGGCACTGATCTGCTCGCCCATCACCGGCCCGACCATCCGCGGCTCGAACGTCGGCCATGGCGATATCCGCCACGCGGCCATCGAACTGCCCGGCTGGGGCGAGCTGCCCGGCTCGGGCGTCTCAAGCAGGCTTAAAACGCACGTCTCCGCCCTGAATTTTCTGCCGCCAAACGAAATAGAAGCCACCGTAACGCACTATTACGAACTGACGCTGCCCGTGGTAGGGTTTCTTATAGGATCGATTCTCCGGCATTCATCCAACGACTACGATCCGGGGGACTTCAGCATCGGGCCGCGCGGGGCGAATCCCTACGGTAGCGAAATGGAGCATGAAAACAGAGTGGGTGTCTGGAATATACCCGCACCGCATATGCGTATCAGAAGCACTGCACGCATAGCCGTGCCGGGGGGGTAGGGGGGCAGCGTGGCGAGAATCAAAACCGATCGTGTCCATACGTCCATGCAGTCCATGCTGTCCATACTGTCCATAAAGTCCATAAAGTCCATCATTATGAGAAATGCTCAAATTCATGCATAAAAAACTGGATGCTTTCATCCACAACGAAGACGGCCAATCGCTCATCTTCGGCGTGCTGAGCGTTTTTATAGTGCTGTTTTTCGGCGCTATGGTGCTGGGGGTCGGCAGGGTCACCGCGCGCAGGGTGCAGCTTCAGCATGCCGCCGATTCCGCCGCCTATGCCGCCGCTTCGGTGGAAAGCGAAGCTCTCAATCTCATAGCCTCGCTCAATACGGCAATGGCAAGGATAAGAGGCCGGTCAATGCGTTATCTGGCCGACGTTTATGCTTACGGCACTCTCAGCGAGCTGCGCGGCAAAATGGTCGAATCATACGGCGACCCCGCCGGGCTGGACGATGAACTGGAGGAGCTTGAGGAGGAGCTGGAAGAGCTGGAAGCGCAACGCGATGATCTGCAGGAACAGCTTCAGGAACCGGGCCTTACCCCCGAAGACAGGGAAAACATTGAAGAGGCACTTTCGGAGCTGGAAGAAGAAATATGGCTTAAAAACTTTGAGATATACGAGATTGAACTGATAATAGACATGATTGAGGGCGGCGAAGACGTCCCGGAGGTGCAGGAAAAAGTGGGCATAAACAGGGCCGATCTGGCGTTCAAACAGGCTTCCGAAGATGCCGAAACATGGATAGAGGCCGCAGGGTCGTGGGCCGAAAGCCTGTCGCGCCTGCAGCATACCGTGGCCATACTCGCGCCGCAGCTTGCCGCCGAGGCCGCCCTGCGCACGGCAACAAAACAGGGCGCACGCTACGTATCGCAGTACCCTGCGTCGAGATGGTTTCCCCGGGACGAAGCCTACCTGAACGTCCGCGCCGAAAACCCGGAAGACAACTGGTGGATCATCGAAGGCGGCGGAGAGATGATAAGCGTGCGGCGTATATCCTGCGATACCGCGCTCAATATGGCCACGGGTACCAACAGATTTTTTGCAGAGTGCAGAAGAGCCTGGGTGATGGAGTGGGGGCGTGGCGCTGAAAGGTCAAGGCATCTCGTGGTCGAGCTCGAAGCACTCGATGGACACCCGAACCTGGGCCAGTGGTACTGGGAGAACCTGCAT
>PWZK01000239.1 GCA_003567495.1 Candidatus Brocadiaceae bacterium | reverse complement strand
GCGACACGGCGCTGCGTACAGTTTCAAGATATTTAAGGCTTCCCATAAAAAATTTTTCATCCGTCAGCACGCTGATACAGGTGGCGCCGCCGCTTTGGTAAAGGCGCGCTACTGCAGCCGGATCGAATCCGGATCTTATGATACCCGCCGAGGGCGATGCTTTTTTTATCTCCGCGATAAGTGATACCGTGTTGTGGGAAACCAACGTATTGATAAAGCCTGCAGGGGGGGGGGGGTCTTTTATTTTTTGTTTCAGCCTTCGGGTCTCAGTTTTTCCGACAGCGGCGATTTCGCGCCGTTTTTGCGCGCAGATGGTTTTCAGAATATCGGGGATCTCTTTCATAGGAGTGTCGCCGGTCTTTATGTTATAAAATGCGCAATTTGCTAATCGGTGTCGGAGACAAAATTTTTCGGCAGTGCTTTTGTCTCGACCTCTTTATTCATACGTTCCATCAGGTCTTCAAGCGCACATGGCCCTTCGTCTCCGCCGTCGTGGCTTCGCACGCTGACCGTGCCTGATTTCACCTCCTTCTCGCCCACTATCAGGAGGTACGGCACTTTGTCAGTGGTGCCGGAATGCACCTTGTATCCGGTTTTTTCGTTCCTTTCGTCGCAGGTCGTGCGTATGCCGCCGGCACGCAGGGTATCCCTTACATTGTGGGCATATTCGGTGTGGTCGTCCGTAATAGGGAGCACCCTTACCTGTTCCGGCGCGAGCCACAGTGGGAACCACCCCCCGAAATGTTCGATCAGACCTCCTACAAATCTTTCAAGCGAGCCCAGTATCGCCCTGTGAACGATGATACATTCGTGCTCTTTGCCGTCGTCTGCTATATATTTCACTTCGAAGCGTTTCGGAAGGTTCAGGTCAACCTGTATGGTCGGGCCCTGCCACTGACGGCCCAGCGCGTCGAAAAGTTTGACATCGATCTTAGGGGCGTAAAAGGTGCCCTCGCCCGCTTCCACGCTATAGTCCATCCCATAGCGCTGCAGTCCCGACTGCAACGCTTCGGTAGCGCGTTCCCATTCCTGGTCCGTGGCCGTTTGAAGCGAGACTTCCGGCCTGGTCGCGAGATATGCCTTATAGCGGTAGCCGAACGCGCCCATTATTTCATCCACAAGCCCAAGCAGTTCTTCTACTTCGCCGGGAAGTTGCTGCGGGGTGCAGAAAATGTGTGCATCGTCCTGCGTGAATCCCCGCACGCGCAGCATGCCGTGGAGAGCTCCGCTCATCTCGAAACGGTACACGGTCCCGAGTTCTGCGTAACGAATGGGAAGGTCGCGGTAAGATCGCATTTGAGATTGAAATATTTTTATATGCCCGGGGCAGTTCATGGGTTTGACCCGGTAGCGTTCACCTTCGATTTCAATCGGCGCATACATCATATCCTCGTATTGGGGGATATGTCCGCTGCGCTGATAGACCTTTTCCGAGGCCAGATGTGGTGTTCTGACGAACTGGTATCCTCTCAGCCGATGTTCGTTTTTCCAGTATTGCTCGATTCTTTCCCTTATTTCAACGCCTTTCGGATGCCACAGCACGAGTCCTTTGCCAATTTCTTCGTCCATGCTGAACAGGTCTAATTCGCGTCCTATGCGCCTGTGGTCGCGCTTTTCGGCTTCTTCGACACGATGCAAGTATTTTTTGAGTTCTTTTTTCCGCGCAAAAGCGGTGCCGTAGATGCGCTGGAGCTGTGGTTTGGTCGCAGAACCGCGCCAGTATGCTCCGGCTACCGACAGCAGCTTGAAATTTTTCAGTCCGGACGTGTCGGGAATGTGGGGTCCTCTGCAGAGATCGACGAAATCACCGGTGCGATAGACGTTTACCTTTTCATCCTCGATTTCTTCAAGCAGCTCCAGTTTATAGGGCTGCCCGATGGACTCAAAAAGCGAGCGGGCATCCCCGATGCTCAGCTCCTCTCGCCTGAAAGGCAGCTTTTCCGAAACGATGCGCTCCATTTCTTCTTCGATCTCAGTTAAATCGTCCGAGGATATGGCATCTTTGAGATCAAAGTCATAATAAAATCCGTCGTTTATGGCGGGCCCGATGCCGAATTGAACTCCTTTATAAAGGCGTTGAACCGCCAGAGCCATCACATGTGATGTGCTGTGGCGCAGGATCCCAAGGCCTTCTTCGCTATCGGCGGTTATTATCTCCAGGCGTCGATCTTGCGATATTTTACTGCTAAGATCCACAAGCGCGCCGTCGATCCGGGCTGCTACGGCGTCGCCGGCAAGGCCGGGGCCTATGCTTTCCGCTACCTCCAGAGCACTGGCGCCGCGGGGATGTTTCTTTACACTTCCGTCGGGCAGGGTTATCGAAATGTTCGTATTGGTTTCCATTTTTTTCGACCTTATGTCGTCGGAGTATCTGAGATTAGATATATAAGAGTATAGCGCATGAAGGGGGCTCGGGGCAAGTTAAACCATACCCTGACCAGCCGGAATCTGGAATAAGGAGTGGGGAATTAACGACAACGGCGTAAACGGCAACAACGACTACAACGCGGTCCGCAGATTACGCAGATTACGCAGATTGCGCAGATTACGCAGAGAACGACTACAAAACAAACTGCTAAAGTCAGGGAGACACCTGTATTTGGTTTGTAAAATGTCAGCAAACAACGTTTACTTGCGTCTTTGCCGAAAAAACGGTAAATTCAGGGGCTATGCGCGTAAGTGTTCAGTGAACCGCGTTGGTTTACTACATGGTTGCCTTTTGTAGCGCAGGCGTCCCGCCTGCATCGTACGGGAGGCCGGGGCGCTACACAAAAACGAATGCAGGCGAGGACGCCTGCGCTACTTTTAACGTGGT
>PWZK01000164.1 GCA_003567495.1 Candidatus Brocadiaceae bacterium | reverse complement strand
TCATAGCCCGGGGCGCAAGCCCCGGGGAAAAGGGTGCAAACAACAGAACAGAGCCCCGGCAGGGGCGATTCAGAGGATAATAGGGGGAGGACATAATGAATCTATGGTATAAATCACCTGCAACAGAATGGGAAGAAGGGTTACCCATAGGCACGGGACGACTTGCAGCCATGATCCTCGGAGAGGCGGGTGCCGAGCGATTGGCCCTGAATCACGAATGGCTTTGGCGCGGCGAGGGTAGAAACCGGGAACCGGAAAAGTCTGCGCATTTGCTTGATAAGGTGCGTGAATTGATCCTCGCCGGAAATTACCCGGAAGGAAACATTGCCGGAAATGATGCGTTTGGCGGTGGTGGATCAAAATCTGAGAAGACCTCCAGAGTTGATTCTTATCAACCTGCGGGGGACTTTCTTATTTCGCTCGATCATGGCGAAGCAACCGATTACAGACGTGAACTGGATATTAAGCGCGCCCTGTTAACGATTAGTTACCGGGCCGACGGCGCGTCCTTCAAACATGAATATATCGCCCATATTCGTCACGACCTGCTCTTGCTTCGGATCTCTGCCGACAAGCCCTTCGATGGTAAGTTTTGGCTGAACCGCGTTAATGATCCCCATTGTTTCCTGTGCCTGCAATCATACCTTAACACCTTGATCATGGACGGGCAATTCGAAGGGGGGATAGGTTTCCGAACGGAAGCCAGGCTGCTCTCCTCCAATGGTAACGCGCAGTTTGCCGACGACCACCTGACGTTGAAAGGAGCGACAGATGCCGTTTTTGCCATCAATATCGGAACATCGGCAAAAGGTTATGGTGCTGCGGAAGAATGTAAACGCTATCCATCCCCTTCTGAACCGTGGGACGAGCTGCTCACAACTCATTTTGCGACCATTGAGCAGTATTTGGGGGGGATGAGACTGGATATCCCGGGTGTCGACTCCGACCTGCCAACCAACGAGCGGCTGCAGGCCATGCGTGAGGGCAAACCCGATCCGGGACTGCCGTTGCTCTACTTCAATTACGGCCGGTACCTGTTGGTTGCCAGCTCAGCTACGGGCGAACTCCCGGCCAATCTCCAGGGCAAGTGGAATGAAGAACTCGATCCCCCGTGGAATTGCGATTATCACCATGACATCAATTTGCAGATGAACTACTGGCCGGCAGAAGCCGGCAACCTGGTTTTCAGCACTGATGCCTTGTTCAGGCACATTGAACGATTTGTTCTGCACGGGCGCAAAGCGGCTCACGACCTGTATGGATGTCGTGGCGTCTGGCTGCCCATCTCGACAGACTGCTGGGGGCGTTCGACGCCTGAGTCCTGGGGATGGGCGGTATGGATAGGAGCCGCCGCCTGGCTGGCCCAGCATATGTGGTGGCACTATGAATACGGACTGGATAGCGAGTTCCTTCGTACACGGGCCTATCCGTTCTTCAAAGAAGTGGCCGCCTTCTACGAGTCATACCTTATCGAAGATGAAAACGGGACGTTGCAGGCCGTCCCGTCGCAGTCGCCTGAGAACAGGTTCAAAGGCGCAGACAACGTGCCTTCCTCATTGTGTGTTTCTGCAGCCATGGATTTACAACTCGCTCAAAATGCGCTGCAGTATGCGCTCTGCTCCGCAGAACTGCTCGGGGTTGATTCCCGAAGGCAGACCTTATGGAAGAATATGCTGAGCAAGCTCCCACCATTGAAGGTAGGAAGCAAAGGGCAGCTTCAGGAGTGGAACGAAGATTTTGAAGAATGTGAGCCCTCTCATCGGCATGTTTCGCACCTCATAGGCCTGTATCCCGGAGATGGACTTGATCCGGAGAAGACGCCCGAACTTTGGCGAGCGGCACGGCGTTCCCTGATGCTCCGCCTCGAAGCCGGTGGTGGCCACACAGGTTGGAGTCGTGCCTGGACATCCTGTCTGTTTGCCCGTCTGGGTGACGCCGAGAGGGCGTGGAAACATGTTTGTCACCTGATTGCGGATTTCGCCACCGACACTCTTCTCGATCTCCATCCACCACGCATCTTTCAGATCGAGGGCAACCTGGGCGGCACGGCCGCTGTGATTGAGATGCTCCTGCAAAGTTACAATGGCGAGTTGCATTTCCTGCCGGCCTTGCCGGCCACCTGGCCGAATGGAAGCGTGTCTGGATTGAGAGCCCGAGGCGGTATCACCGTTGGAATGGAGTGGCGGGAAGGTAACCTGCTGCAGGCCTCAGTGTCGGGGAAATTCTCAAAACCATGTACAGTAATTTACCCACCGGAGAACTGCCGGATCGTCGACCCCATGGGTCGTAATGTGCCCATTAAGAGGCATGGTCAACGTGTTACGTTTGGTATGGAACGAGATAAAACCTACAGGCTGATACCAGAGAATCATTGAATTTGGGATGGATGAAATACTCGACAGGTAATTCTTTTCAAAAACGAACTTGAAAAGAATTAATAAAACGACAACGGCGGTACGGCAATTACGAATGTGGAATCAACTACAAACGGCAACGACAACGACTACGGCAACGGCAGTTTAAGCTGATGAGTTGATAAGCTGTTAAGCAACGACACCGACAAAGACAACGACAAACGACAACGACAGTAAGACGGGTTGCAGTTTTTGTCGTTAGGCCCGAAGGGCCGCCTCAGACGTAGCCCCGGGCGGAGGCGCCGGGTTTTTTCGGCGCCGTAGTCCGGGGAAAAGGGTGCAGACAACAGAAAAGAGCCCCGAAGGGGCGATTCAAAGGTTTGGTGAACTCAGGGCGAGCACCTTTCTTGAGTCGCCCCGTCGGGGCTCTGTACGGGGTAGTGCTCAGGTTTCCCCGGGCTCACTTC
>PWZK01000018.1 GCA_003567495.1 Candidatus Brocadiaceae bacterium | reverse complement strand
TATAATTTATTTTAAGGAGATGATGAAATGCAAAATTTGAAGAAAGACGTAAAGGAAAAACTCGAAGCAGCGTTAATGTATGCAGAGATGGGCTGGCCTGTGCTGCCACTGCATACGGTGAAAGACGGTCAATGCACGTGCGGTAAACCTGGAGGCAAATGCAGCCCGGGAAAGCACCCCCGATACGATCCGATGTTGCTGTCAAAAGGACTTCACAGCGCGTCAACGAAGCCCAACCTGATCCGGCAGTGGTGGACGAAGTGGCCCGATGCCAATATCGGTGTTCTGACAGGCAAACAAAGCAACCTGATCGTCCTGGACCTGGACATGCACGGAGACGTGGACGGCATAAACAACGCAAAGAAGGAGTTCGGATGGGAACCTCAAGGCGTGTATCAAAAGACCGGAGGCGGAGGAATTCAGGCGTTCTACCGCCGACCCGATGATGTAGAAAGAGTGAAATCTCAATGCGGTAAAGGTTCCATGGCCCCAGGCGTGGAGCTTAAAGCGGACGATGGTTACGTTACGGTTCCTCCGTCAAATCACATATCAGGTGAAAGTTACCAGTGGGTTCAGCCTCCTGATGGTTCTGAACTGCCGCAGCCTCCCGAGTGGATTATGGCGGCTCAGACCAAAAAACGCACTGAGCGCATCAAAGCCAAAACGGTCAAGGCTGATGCTGATGTCATCCCTGACGGTGAGCGTAACAGCACCCTGACCAGCCTGGCGGGCAGCATGCGCCGGAAGGGTATGAGCGAGGAATCGGTTCTATCGGCCCTGCTGACTCACAACGAGGAACGCTGCAACCCTCCTCTTGACACCGCCGAGGTCGAAGCCATAGCAGCCAGCGTGTGTCAGTATGAGCCGGGGAAAGATCAGGAAAATGCCGAGAAAGCTCGCAGGCGCGCCCTGGAAGCTGTGAAAGGTATGATCGAAAGAGTGAAAGAATCGAAGAACGTCTTGGAGGTATTCGAAGCAGCACCGCATCTGGCCCGGCTTAAGCGAGGCAGATACAATGCGATCTTGAACCAGCTGAAAGGAATTCTGGGCAAGTCCCTTAACCTTAATGAACTGAAAGCCGAGGTCAAAGACGCGGAAAGAGAGTTGAGTCGAATCGAAAAGGATGCCCGCATCCGCGAAGGACTTCACGAGGATGGCATTTTCGAGCTAGCCGATATGACAGTGGCTGAAGCGGCCCGAAACGTCATTGACTGGTTGAGCATAACCTCTAAACCAAAAATCTTTCAGCGAGGGAGAACTCTGGTGAGGGTCGTTCACGGCTACGACGGGCCACAGCTTGAGACCTTAAAACGCAAATCCCTACGCAGCCATCTGGCCAATCATTTCGAGTTCCGAATGGGTGGGGAAAAAATTCCGTATCCCGATGAAGACATCGTGGACGATATACTGAATCAGGTCTCATGGTCTCTGCCCCCGGTGCGCGGAATGACTCATGTGCCGATGCTGCGGGAGAATGGAAGCTTGTTGAAGGAAAAGGGATACGATGCGGATACGCGTTACATTTTTTTGCCTGGTAAAGGTATGGAAGAGATTGAGATAGCCGAACAGCCAAACCCTTCCGATGTCCGCTTGGCCGTCAGAGTGATTGAGGAACTGCTGCATGACTTCCCGTTTGTTGATCACAGCGCCAAGGTCAACGCCATCGGGCTGCTGCTTACGCCGGTCGTTAAAACCCTTGTCAATGGGCAGATACCCGCTTTTGGTATCAACGCAACGAAAGAAGGCACGGGGAAAACCAAACTCGCGCACCTGGTTTCCATCGTCTCTACGGGCGAGCAGGCTCCGGCGATCACCGCTCCGAGCGGAGAAGACGAGTGGCGTAAAACCATTACGTCGTTTCTGATGAGAGGCTCTCCCCTTGTTCTGATCGACAATGCGGACGGTGCGCTGCAGACCGATGCACTGGCGGCCGCCATAACATCCAGCACCTACGGAGGACGCGTTCTGGGCAAGAGCGAGGTCAATATCCCCAACGGCAAAACGCTGTGGATGACGACCGGAAACGGACTTTACTTCGCGGGCAACCTGGCACGACGAGGCGTTATGATTGATCTGGACTCACGGAGCTCACGCCCCTGGCTGCGCACGAAATTCAGGCACTCGAATATCGAGAAGTGGGCGCGGGACAACAGGCAGAAAATTGTGTGTGCTCTGCTCACTTTGGCGCGAAGCTGGGTCGCGGCCGAATCGCCCCAGGCCGGGGATGTGCCGATTTTCGGAGGGTTTCAGGAATGGACCAACGTCGTGGGGAGCATACTGAAAAACGCTAACATCAACGGTTTTCTGGGCAACCTGGAGCGGAGGATTGTGGAGCAGAATTACGGCGATTTGCAGTGGGAACAGTTTCTGCTCACCGTGCTCTATCGTTCACGGGTGGATAACCCATTCCGGGCAAGCGAACTGTTCAACGCCATATCCGCTTCCGACGGCACAGGAGATATCTCCGTCGCACTGCTCCCCGACGAACTCGCTGAAGCCTGGGAGCCTAAGAACACAGCAGGATTCACAAGACGATTGGGCCAGGCGCTCAGACGTCACCAGGGCGAGCGGTTCGGCGACGCCGAAATCAGGGTGGAAACCGCAGGGAAAAAGCAGAACACCACCTTGTGGAAGATCAGCTTGGATAATCCGCCGGAAAATGAGGTAGAGTTGAAGATCCCGGGCAAAATCCTGGACTTAGATGTTAGTTCTTTAGAATTCAATAAATCTTATATGTCCTTGTAATTGATACATATATATCAAAACCGTTAGTTCTGTTAGTTCTACTACCAGTCATTTCACAGTAAAAACACCCCCCTTTA
>PWZK01000124.1 GCA_003567495.1 Candidatus Brocadiaceae bacterium | reverse complement strand
GCTGAGCGGGTTGTCGTTCACCTTCTCAATCATTGGCCCAGGGATCACTCGCAGCCCGTTCTCCTCCTTGCAGAGAGGCGAGGCCCATATCTCACCGATCTCCGCCCGGACGTCGAGGTACTCTCATGTGACATCCCGTTCACTGCAGCCAATACGCCCCGGGTTCTCTTTCGCCTTCGTGCGCTACTGAACAGGGTCCAGCCTACCGCGATCTTCGCGCATTCAATTGGCACGAGCCGAATGTTAGCGCGTGCACGTGCTCTGGGTTTCGTAAAGGCCCCCCTAGTGCCGGTCCTCCACAATAACGTTGGTCGTTCGCTTGCCCACCAGGGGCGCGGATCCCGTTTAGGGGCCGTGTTTCGCCGTGAGTTGGGCTGGGTCTATTCCAGATCCAGCGGGTTGATTGCCGTGTCGAGGGGTATCGCGAAGGAGGCGGCGACTGTATTCGGTGTACCTGAAGAAAGCATCGAACCAATATACAATCCGATCGACCTTGCGCAGATCGACGCGGCACAAGAACAATGTCCCCAGGACAACTTTCTCCATACGTTCGAACGGCTCAGAAAGCCCATCATCATCAGCATTGGGCGTCTATTCCCCCAGAAACACCATTCCCTTCTGCTCGCTGCATATGCCAAATTGCCCCCTGCTACCAGAGGAAGTGTTGTGATCTTGGGGGAGGGACCTCTGAGGGATTCGCTCGAGTCGAGCGCCCGCCAATTGGGTATACAAGACGAGGTCTTCCTGCCCGGCTTCGTCTCGAACCCGTGGTGGTACATGAAGCGTTCGGATCTGTACGTGCTGAGTTCGAACTGGGAGGGTTACCCAATGGTTCTGATCGAAGCGATGGCTTGCGGCCTACCAATCGTAGCAACCGATTGCGAGCACGGACCATCGGAGATCATTCGTAGGGAGGCCTTGGGGACCCTCGTGCCGGTCAACGACGCTTCCGCACTGGCTAGCGCCATCGCTCAGCGCCTTCGCGAAAAACAGACCGGTCGTGCAACAGAGGGTCGTGCGGTCGTAGAGCAGTACGAGCCGGCCATGGTAGCCAAGCGTTACGCGGACGTCCTCGCGAGAATCCAGCCCGACCTCGTCAACAAAAATGTCTGACCCGCCAGAATCAGTGGCGCCCCGTCCGTTGAGCTTCTTCATCCCTGGTTTGAATGGTGGCGGGGCCCAGCGAGTCTTCGTGACCTTGGTGAACACACTCGTCAACATGACGAATCACCCGATCCACCTAGTCACTTTGCGGAAAGGCGGTGCGTTCGAGGGTTTGGTGGACGAGCGTGTGGTTCGGGTGGTCCTCGGCCCGAGGCGAGCGTTGCTCAGCGTATTGCCGCTTGCCCGTTATATTCGCACCCAGCGGCCCGCTGCCATGGTCTCGACACTCGACTATTGCAATGTAATCTTCCTGGTGGCTACGTTATTCGCCCGGGTTCCCCTGCGGAAGGTTGTGCGTGAAGCCAATGTCATTCCCGATAATGCCAGCTCACAACGACAACGCATCGAGTCATATGCCTTAAGGTTTCTAATGCGATTGATGTACCGGTGGGCCGATGATGTAATCGTAATAACGAAAGATGTTGAGCGCTCCCTGATTGGACATCGGATCGCCACGGTGGAGCGTATGCGGCAAATCCCGAATCCCGTCACGGTTGATGAGGCGCGCCCGGATTCGTCAAAAAGTACTGCCCCGCCTCGTGAAGCTTTCATCCTCGCGATCGGAAGGCTCAGTTACCAAAAAGGGTTTGATATCTTGATCCGCGCATTTGCCGAATTGGCAGATCAAGACATCAAACTGGTCATTCTCGGTGATGGCCCTCTCGAAAATGATTTAAAGAAGCTGGTGCGATCACTCCACCTCACGGGGCGAGTACTCTTCCAAGGCTTTGTACCCAACACTTCGGCCTATTTGAAAACTGCCTCTCTTTTCGTGCTGCCCTCACGCTGGGAGGGCTTCTCGAATGTATTGGCCGAAGCCCTTGCCGCTGGCACACCGATTGTGTCAAGCGACTGCCCTGGATCCCCGCGGGAGGTTCTCGCGAATGGCCGTCTCGGCAGGCTAGTTCCAGTCGATGATCCACGCGCCCTCGGGGAAGCAATTGCTGCGGAACTGGACTCCGCTTCTGCAACCTCAGAGGCAAAAAGGCAACACGTTGCTCAGTACGCACCTGAAAGAATCGGTGCCGAATATTTGCTTCTATTGACCGGCCCCAGAGATCCTTGAGAGGCTAGCGCTATCCCCGATAGCCGTCGGCGAAGACTGCGAGCACCTTACACTTGAGACCTGACTGGAAAGGTTCAAAGAGCCCCTAAGTCTCAAGCTACACCACGGGGTGGTTCAGTCGATGAAACCACAACCGACCCCTAGCAGTTTGGGCATGCCGGGAATGTGCTTGAACACGCTTTTCGGGACGCAATTCGCTGCGCGGTTTCGCCACCTGGCGCAGTCTTTTCCAACAAAGAGATGAACCAAAATGTCTATTGCCAGAGCATCGCAGATAGTATTGGCTGGTCAGCCTTCGAAGCCGCGAAGACCCTCAAGTAGTCCGATTCGATGGATCTTCTCTAGATCCGCAGTGGCATCTGTGATCGTGGGGGGTCTGTTAGCTGCCGGGTCTGCAGCGGCCGGCCTCCCGGCATTCCCGGGTGCGGAGGGAGCTGGCGCTCTCGCGATTGGAGGGCGCGGGGGCAGCGTCTGTAAGGTGACGAAACTCGCCGATTCAGGCCCTGGAAGCTTACGCTATTGTATAGAAGACGTACAGGGTCCGCGGACTGTTATATTTGAAGCGGCTGGCACCATAGAGTTGAAAGACCATCTTCG
>PWZK01000185.1 GCA_003567495.1 Candidatus Brocadiaceae bacterium | reverse complement strand
TGATAAAATATATATTCGACTGGAAGATTAGAATCGAGTACTGTAATCACAGTGGCCAACGCCTGCCTGCTGCAGGCAGGTGGTTCACTGAATATTCACAATTATTGTGCGGTAAGCTCTAAAAAGGAAATTATCATGACCTGCAAATGGAAACCCAACTGGTTGGAGACGAGGGAGCATTTTATTAACTGGTGGAATCGCGAAGGTCTTGTAATGACCGTCGGTGGGGCTCCCCCACCTTCCGAACCGCATGAGGCCGCCGAGGATCCGGGAGAGTTGGGATCAAAGGAAAAGGAACGAACGAGTCCGGCCTGGAGGGCAGAGAGAAACCATTACAATCTGGCTTACTCAACATTCCCCGTCGACACTCTGCCGATAGCCGAAACTCTTATAGGCCCCGGTTCTTTGGCCCTGCTGATAGGGTGCGAACCGGGTTTTTCCCCGGAAACCGTATGGTTTAAACCCGCCATAAAAGACGAGAAAAATCCTGAATCCCTGCCCCCTTTGCGATTCGATCCGAAGAACAAATGGTGGCGCATTCATGAAGGGATTTTAAAGGAATGTGCCTCTCGGGCTGCTGGAAAATATTTGGTTGGCTGCCCAGACTTGGTTGAAAATATCGATATTCTTGCCGCTCTCCGCTCCCCCCAGAATCTTCTTTTTGATATGATCGAAAGGCCGGAGTGGGTAGAAGAAAAAGTGTGGGAAATCAATGAGGTATTCTTCGAAGCCTATAACCGGATTTTTGAAATCATCAAACAGCCCGACGGCAGCAGTGCCTTCGGTGTATTCGAACTCTGGGGACCCGGAAAAACCGTCAAAGTTCAGTGTGACGCTTCAGCTATGTTTTCTCCGGAGATGTTTGAACGGTTCGTGGTACCTGCTCTCTCTCAACAGTGCCGATGGCTCGACAATTCGTTGTACCACTTGGACGGCACGCAGTGCATTCCCCATCTCGATCTCCTATTCGGGATAGACGAACTCGATGCCATACAATGGACCCCACAGGCGGGGATTGAAGGGTGCGGGCATCCGCGATGGTTTGATATGTACCGTCGCATACTCGAAGCCGGGAAATCCGTCCAGGCCATTGGAGTGCGGCCCGAACAGGTTGAACCCCTGCTAAAAGCAATCGGAGGAAAGGGTGTGTATATCAAGGTTAAGCTCGACGGGGCCGGGAAAGAACAATTGGATGAACTCCTTAACCTGGCTGACAAATACCGACCATCCAATTAATTACAACTCTACCATATAAGACTCTTTTGATCATGAAGGTGAGCGTTTGCCACTATTTGAATTTTCGTGTGGAACATAGCCTGCTTTCCACAAACACCAAATTAAAATTGCAAATATGAAAACACCGAGAATAGAGTATCCGGACGGACAGACATACAGAACTATTGCCGGAGAGGGCAGGGGAGGAAGTGCAACCATGGTTTGTATAGTTACGCCTATGGTTGTTGAAGCCGGTGAGGAGTTCGATATCAGAATCGCTATGATTGATGAGGCCGGTCTGGCCGCAGGCAGCTACCCAGAACGGGTTGTTTTATCTCTGCCGGGTAGGGATTTGAGCTGTGGAGTAACTTTTCGGGGCGATGCTTTGCCTCTGGTCAGGGTTAAGGGGTTGCGGCTGGTGGATGAAGGCATTTTCAGATTTAAAGGCGAGGCGGAGGGGATCGGTGAATTTTTCAGTAATCCATGTGTGGTAAAGAAAGACCCTGATTATCGCATCTTCTGGGGCGATCCACACCTGCATACCGTCCTGAGCCAGTGCCATGCGCGCAACTGCCGCTCGCTGGCTTTTGCCTATCAGGCGGCCCGGCATTTATCATGTCTTGACTGGACCGGGACAACGGATCATGTCTCCAACGGTCGGTGCGAGCTGGCGCGTTGGAAGGAACAGGCGGCAGGCTGTGATATATACAACGATCCGCCGGTTTTTGCTACGTTGCCGGGCTATGAAGCCTCGCTTCGGGGGGGCGCTGGAGGAGACAATAACGTTTATATGGACCGGTTCCCGTCAATGTTTGTTGATGAATTTGAAGACGGGGATGTGCGGACTTTGAGTGAAAAGCTCGGAGAGAAGGCCGAAGCCGAGGGGTTCGATTTTTTTATAGTGCCGCACCATACCACTCGCAGCGAAAAACATGGAGAGATAGGGGATGAGATTTATCCCGGACAGCAGCGTATGCCGGTGTTGGAAATACATTCGAAGTGGGGCACTTCGGAATATCGAGGAAATCCAAACGCACTCCGGGCCATTCACCACGGGCCATCCTATGCGGTAGATCTGCTGAATCGGGGGCTTATGCTCGGTTTTGTCGCCGGAACAGATACGCATGCAACGTTGACTTTTGCTACCGGGGCAATAGACCATCTTAAATCTATGCCCGGGCTGACCGCCGTTAAAACGCCGCGGCTGGAACGCGGCCGGATATTTGATGCTATCCGACGACGCGACTGCTACGCCTCGGCGGGAGAGAGGATGTTTCTGGAATTTTCAGCTGGCGGTGCCGATATGGGAGACGCGCTGAACATAGGAGACGCTGATTCGGTTGTGCTCAGTGTAACGGCCGCTGCGGCCGGCGAAATTGAAACGCTGGAGTTTGTGCGCGATGGAAAACAGCTTGTAAAATTCGAACCGAAATCCTGGAAAGGTCGTTTCAGCTACGAAGATGATGATGTAGGGAATGGATGGCTCGAGTCTCCGCGGCTGGGCAAGTTCCATTATTATTATATTCGCCTGAAATGCCGGTCAGGCGCTTTTGCATGGTCGAGCCCGGTATGGGTTTTGGACCGGGCGTGAAGAGGACCGAAAGATAAAACGAAATCAATTACTCCC
>PWZK01000261.1 GCA_003567495.1 Candidatus Brocadiaceae bacterium | reverse complement strand
GTTCGCGCGGTTTCGGACACCAGATATGCAGCGATTACCTGAAAGTTATGCAGGGGGCGGCCCGGAAATACGGCATCGACCTGCCCGACCGCCAGCTTGCATGCGCACCGCTTGGCAGTCCGGAAGCCGGCAGCTATTATAAAGCGATGGCGGCGGCGGCTAATTTTGCATGGTGCAACCGGCAGATAATACAGGCGCTCGCATTGCAGGCGTTCTCCCGTGTTTTTGGCACCGGCCGCGGAGGATTGGGGTGGCGACAGATATACGACGTGTGTCACAATATAGCCAAATTTGAACGGCATTCCTGCAGCGGCGTCGAGAAAACACTCTGCGTTCACAGGAAAGGCGCCACCCGTGCCTTTGCGCCGGGCAGGCCGGAACTTCCCGCCGATTACGCTGAAACCGGACAGCCTGTCCTTATACCGGGCGATATGGGCACGGCATCGTATCTGCTCGCCGGCACAAAACAGGCTGACAGCCGGACATGGGCCAGCACATGTCACGGAGCAGGCAGAACCATGAGCCGAAAGAGTGCGATAGAGGATTCCAGGGGACGTAACCTTTTGCAAGATATGAAGGACCTTGGGGTAATTGTCAGGGCGCATGGAAAAAGAACAATCGCCGAAGAAATGCCTTATGCTTACAAAGATGTGGAATCAGTGGTAAATGTTATGGAAGGTGCAGGTATTACGAGAAAAATAGCACGCCTCAGACCGCTTGGTGTAGTAAAAGGATAAAACTATCCCCCCATATTTCATACGCCAGCCTCTGTCTTTTCGTCGTTGCCGTTTTATATAATTTGCTCCGCCTCACTTAACACGCAGATTGTAAAGCCTAAGAATGGTTATGATAGTGGACGACGTGGTTCACTGAATATTTACGGTTGTACAACAGGCTCTGATATGCGGAAAATAGATGCAAAATGCAGCGTAATCACGCCGCGCGGAGAGGGTGGGATAGGCGTGATAATGCTCTTTGGTAAGGATGCGACACGGGTGCTGGAGGCATGTTTCGAGGGCACGAAACGCGGGGCGCGCGAAATCCCGCCCGGACGCCTGGCACACGGGCGAATAGTTCAAAACGAGGCCGTAATCGACGAAGTTCTGGTGGCACGCTTTGAAGGTGGGCGGGGTTGGGCGAACAAACCCTGTTACGAGGTGAACTGTCATGGCGGAGCCGTAGCGGTTCAGTCCGTATTGCAGCGTTTTGAAAAAGAGGATGCCCGGCTTTTAGCGTGGCGTGAGGTTATGGAGCTGGGTGTGCCGGGCGATCCGGATATTCTTTCCTCGGATGCAATTCGCATTGCCGCTCTGCGGGCTCTGCCGGAGGCGGAAACCAGAGCTGCTGCAAAAATGCTGCTTAGCCAGGCAAGCGGTGTTCTTTGCCGGGAGCTTTCGGATATAGCCTCGCAGCTGGGCGAGAACGCTGTTGGTGCCGTCGCTCGCCTCGAACGGCTCCTTGGCACCTCCGATGCCGGTATGGCGATGCTCAGCCCGCCGGCGGTAATGCTGGCCGGCCCGCCGAATGCAGGCAAATCGACGCTGCTCAACGCATTGCTCGGGCGCGAACGTGTCATTGTGCACCCGATGCCGGGCACCACGCGCGATGTAGTCAAAGACCGTATGTCAATAGGCGGGATGCCTTTTGACATCATGGACTCGGCCGGACTGCACGATGGGAGCGACGAGCTGGATGCGGCGGCCGTTCGGCATACTTATAGTCTGATCGGCGAGGCGGATGTGATTTTTTTTCTTTTCGATGTAAGGGAGGATCCTGCTATGGTGCTCAGGGCGGCATCAGATGCACCGGTCGGAAACTCGAGAATTTTATATGTGGCCAATAAATGTGATCTCCTCGGCCCCGGAAAGCCCGGCATAGACGGCGACTTGTTGCCTTATCGGGCGCCGCTTATCCATATATCTGCGAAAAAGCAGGAGGGGCTGGAAAGCCTGGAAGAATTCCTTCTCGGGCCGTACGGCGATATAATCGAGCGGTGTGAATGCGGCCAGCCCGTGTTATTTACGCAAGAACAACGCGAAGTTGTCGCAGAAGCTCTCGGAATGGCGGCAAGTCGCTGCCCGGCGCAAGCCGCCGGCGTTATGCAAGCGGCGGGAGTGCGTTTTACTTCCCCTTGACCACCCAGTCCACAAAAAAGGGCAGCCTCATGCCATGCTGCACGGTCAGCGTAAGCGCTGTCACGAGCGTGCCGGCGATAATAACTCCTATTACACAGGCAACCATAAACTTGCGCTTTTCCAATCCCAGCACGTAGGCGCCGAGGGAACCGGTGTAGACGCCGCTGCCGGGCAGGGGGATGCCTATAAAGAGCGCTAAACCGATCGAACCGTATTTTTCCATATACGGGGCGATCTTCCTTTGCGCACGTTTTATAAACGGCTCTACGTAACGATTGAAAAATGGAAACATATCGAGGAAAAGAAAAAAAGGCGTCATGAGCATGTACACCAGCCAGCCCAGCAGAATATTGAAAATAATACATACCGCAGTTACGGCGAACCAGGGCATAAGCCCCTGCGTAATTCCCCAGCTCGCATTGCCCAGAATACCGTAGGGTATGGAAGCTCGCAGCTCAAGAGCGGGGATTGAAGTTACCATGCACAGCAAGGCGATTTGCAATAGCATGCCGATTTTCCTGATTGCATGAGAAACGCTGGTTAATTCGCTTATTTCACGCGTTCCAGGTGGCGTGAGATGCGAAGAAATCAAACTGTCGTTGGTTTATGAAATATGCGGGTTAAAGCAGCGAACATAACAAGGCTGTGCCGCGTTCGATCGTGCTGTCTTCGGCGGCAAAAGCTATGCGAAAATGCGACGTTTTTTCGCTGAATACGCTTCCGGGGATGACCAGACAGCTGTGGCGAATGGCTTTCTCGGCAAATGAATCTCCGTTATCGTCGGGCGCTCTGACAAAGGCGTAAAAGGCGCCCCGGGGTATTTGAAAATCAAAATGTCCTTTCAGTCCGTGAACCAGAATATCCCGTTTAGCCCGGTAAGCCCGAAGGTAAACGTCCATGTCCACCGAAAACGCGGAAAGAGCCGCTTCCTGTGCGATTGAGGGAGCGCATACGAAGCTGAACTGCTGGAGCTTGGTCATCTCTTCGATTACGGTTTCGGGACCTATAGCGTATCCCAATCGCCACCCGGTCATAGCATGGCTCTTGCTGAACCCGTTCAGCAAGAGAACGTTATCAGTATATTTTGCGATACTGGCAGGAGCGCAGTCATAAGTGAAATAGCGATATACTTCGTCGGCCACCACAAATACATCATTTGATTCCGCCCACCCGGCGATGCGCTTCAGTTCTTCCGGTGGAATCACCTGC
This sequence comes from Candidatus Brocadiaceae bacterium, assembly GCA_003567495.1. Taxonomy (GTDB): domain Bacteria; phylum Planctomycetota; class Brocadiia; order SM23-32; family SM23-32; genus PUMZ01. The sequence continues at coordinate 9,264 of PWZK01000261.1, read as the reverse complement.
CCGGTGGGATTATTAGGGCTGTTCAGTAAAAGCACTTTTGCCTCTGAGGCGCGGCTTTTTTCCAGCCGCTCGGCGGTAAGCTGGAAATCCGGGTACGTATCTACGAAAAGCGGCTCCCCGCCTGCAAGCCTGCTCAAATGCTTATACATCACGAAATAGGGGTCTGCTATGGCTATCCGGTCGCCCGGGTTAATCAGCGCCATCATCGCAAGCAGCAAACCGCCGGAAACACCGCTTGTAATCATTATTGAGTTATGGGCGATCCCGGATATTTTCCTTTCGCCGGCCAGGACCACATCGCGCAAAGCCTCGATGCCCTGAGTTACCGTATAACGGTTATGGCCGGTCTCTATAGCACGCATAGCCCTGGCCTTGACAGGTTCCGGCACGTCGAAATCCGGCTGACCTATGCTCAGATTGATGGGGTCCGGTATGCTGCCGGCAAGATCAAACACCTTCCTTATTCCGGACGAATCGATATTTTTCATTCGATCCGCTATCAAATTTATTTTCTTCAAGAAGTTGCCTCCGGAATCCCCGATAGACGGCGGAACAAAAATCCACGTATGTATTCAGTGAACCACCTGCCTGTGTGTGTCCGCACCTGTCTGCGTCGCGAACGCGACAGGCAGGCGCAGACAGGCTGGGAACGCGTAAAATAAGCGGGTTAAGTTCCGGGTCCCGTTTCGGGCGCCCCGGGTTCCGCCCCGGCTTCCGTCTCCGCCTCGCCTTCTTCCGCATCCTTCGCCTCTTTTTTGCGGAGAGTGACCACCTCAACTTTAACCTTGGGCAGGCCGAAAACCGAACCTTTTCCCTCGCTCCATTCCTCATCTTCGATGAGCTTCTCCAGACGCTCCTCACGCGAAAGCACATTCCTGGTGCGAGACAGGCCTCTTTTTGATCGTAAACTTTTATGCATCGACATACTCGGCATCCTTTTTCTATGAAAGTAGGTTTGAAACTTACGTCTTAACACGCGCCAGCTTAGGCGCTTAACATCGCAACTATCGTTTTAACCCGGCATTTTCAATCGTAAACACCGGAGATGAAAAATCTGATGTCGGCACTCCGAAAAGGCCTTTCATCCCCGTATTCAAACTCTCTTATTTTTCTAAGCCGATCTGCGACCTCTTCACCGGAAGGTGAAGTGAATTTTCCGGAGCACAGAGCGAAGGTGTCGTCTCCCGAACGTTTGAGAAACAAATCCGTTACGCCCAAAAGCTCCTTTAACTCGCTTTCGGCCATTTTCTCAAGTTGCGGTTTTGCTTCCTGCGAGACTTCAGCAAGCTGTATGGTATAAAAACCGCCGCTTGCCGAAAGGTCAGGGTAGTGATATTGATTATAGACAGAAAAAATAAAATACCCGGAAACCCCGGCGAGCACAACAAGTGCAAGGCCGAAGAAAGCCGTTCTTAGCAGCATGGTCCTGTTCTCGCCGGCCTGTATTTTGGAAATCATTTTCTTTTACCCATTCAACCAGTTGATCATTTGTGCCAGGGCATCGCCAAAAATACCACCCACTCTGCGTAGATTATAAACCAGGATGCGACCGGTGTCAATGTAAGGCCGGTTTTAACAGCGGCAAGAAAAGGTAAACGACAGATGTTGGGCATATCATCCGAACTAAGAAAACTCCAGACACCGCCTGCGGAAGTGCAGATAATCATCGTAAGGGACCTCTTCCGGGACACCGTGATCGCATGTTGGGATGTAGCCTCCACGTTTTTTCATGGCGGGAAGAATGGAATTCACATGCCTGTCGATTTCGTCCTTTCCCCGTGCCAGTACCCTTTTATCAATCCCCCCCGAGATCACAAGGTCAGGATATATTTTCCCTATTTCAACCACATTACATCCCGATGCTACTTCAAAAGGACTCATGACGTCCATGCCGATCTCCTGATAGAGTGAGATAACATCGCCGGCACGGCCGTCAGTATCCACCTGAAAGTATAGATGGCGACCCTGATCTAATTGGCGCTTTTGAACATTGGAAAGCAGCTGCCGATAATACGGGAAAAGGAATTTTCTGATCATTTCCGGGGAAATCAGCGGGCCGTGATTGAAACAGATGTCTTCGCCGATAAACAACTGGTCGAGCGTAACGTGCTCCTGGTGTGCAGCAATAATCGGGTCCGCCAGTTTCAGCCAGGTTTGCATGCAATCGTGGATCAGTTCGGGGTTATCATGGAACTTATAAAGGAGGTCTTCCGGCCCCATGAGGCTTCGAAGATACATGTAACCCCCGATGACACGCTGGGTGATCATCAGGCCCCGGGCGGCTGAATCACGTGCCGCTTTCATCCGGTCATCGTGCCCGGCCCGGCGTCCGGGGCTGCCGGGGTCGAGTCGCCACTTGCAGTTTTCTTCCCAGGTTTTTTGATCTTTAACGGGATGGTCGAGGTAGTCCGGCATGAATCCGCTCCTGCGGCCCTTAAAACACAGAACGTGACGCCCTGCATGATCCTGCACAACTTCGTGCTCACCTCGATCTTCAATTATCTCTTCCGGAAAAGGCGGATCAAAAGCGGCCTCGCACCAACCCAGCCCGTGCAGACTATGATCGCCTGGCGGATCATATTGAAAGAGTTTTTCCTTTGGCACATCTTCCGGCATTCCTTCTTTTTTCCACCTTCCCAGACAATAAAACCCGAATTCGCGCTGAAAAAGCGGCGCATCAGGTTTCAAAGCGTATGTGTCCCGCAATTTTTTAGCTCCGGGCGACATCTTTTCCGCCGGAAGCATTCCATGGATTCCGTCATTCATTTATATTTTCTCCCTGAGGTTATGAAAAATCGCATATATTCAGCGAACCACGTTGAGCACTGTCATGAGTATTTAAAAAACCGCCTGCCAAATATCTTTATCGACAGGATCATGGGCCATCTTCGGCCCGCCACCTTATGCCGACGCCGGGGGAGGGGTTGTTGATATCGTCCGTGATGCAGCCGTCCGGTGGCGCCACGTGTCCTTCGTGCAGCAGAGGGTCCCGGGTTTGCCGCTGCCATTCGTGAAGGCGTCGGCGCATATCTTCGAGCACTTTCTGTTTTTCCGATTGATCGATCAGATTTCGCCGTTCGCAAGGGTCTAATACCAGATCATAAAGTTCTTCACCTTCGAAGCGTTCGTTCATCCAGCCGTTCCGTACCCAGACATCCTTGCTCGGGCTCGCGTCGCAATTGGGCCCTGCCGGATGCCGTCGGTCGCTGCCGCGCTTGATGTACTTATAGCGCCTGGTGCGCACTGCCCGCATGGGCTCGTAGCTGCCGTGATAGTTGACCTGGGTAAAGACGGCATCATGGATTTCGTCCTCTTCCCCGAGGATCCACGGCACCAGGCTGCGTCCCTGAAGCCAGTCCGGCGGTTGCAGTCCGGCCAGATCGCAGATGGTGGGATAGATATCCAGGTGGGTTGTCATCTGATCACAAACCCGGCCGCCTTCAAACCCGCCCGGCCCGCGCATGATCAGCATGGTGCCGATGCCGGCGTCGGTCAGATTGCATTTCATGCGGGGAAACGCGATTCCGTGGTCGGTCGTGCAGATGAGCAGGGTGTTGTCATTAAGCTCGGCTTCTTCCAGCGCCTGGAAGACCGTGCCCATCTTTTCATCCAGGATTCGCGCGCCGGCCTTGAAGCGAGCCATGTCTTCGCGTACTTCGGGCGTGTCCGGCAGCCCGGCGGGCGGCGCGGTGTAGCGACTGTCTTCCGCCGGCCCGGTTTCGGGGAATCTCCGGTGCGTTTCACTGAAACCAACCGAAAGAAAGAACGGCTGCTCCGGGGCGTTATGCAGGTATGCCGCGGCTCTCTTGTGGGCCTCGGCCTTATTACCAATGATCTGGTCATAACCGATCCACTCGGGATCGGCCGCCACGTGTTGCTGGCCGGACAGCGCCGTAACGTAACCGTTACGCTTGAGAAACTGTGCCAGGTGACGACTGTAATCGTGCAGCTTATGCTCGCGGTGTGCCAGCCCGGTCATCCCGTTCTGGTGCGGATACTCGCCGGTCAGCAGGGCGGCCCGACTGGGCGAGCAAGTTGGGTTGATGCAGAAATTCTGCCTGAACAGTATGCCGTCCTCGGCAAGTGCCTGAATGTGAGGCGTGGGCACGTCACAGCCATACGGCTGAACATAGCGGCCTGTGTCGTGAGAATGGATGTAGAGGATGTTAGGTTTTGGCATAGCTGTTTTCCTATTTAGATTATGCCACTTGAAATTGGATGTTCGGAGGCTGTTGCACAAAACTGAAAATTGCAACGATGCATATGACATACACGACGTAAGGACCTACGAGTTTTCAGAAACTTCGCTCTGAAAACGGGTGGGGCTGTCGGCGCGGTACGGATAAATATACAATATCGAATATCCAATGTCAATTACCAGGTAAAAAGACCGGCGTGCTTTCGTCTTTTTCAGGGTTATGTCGTCCCTTCAGGACTCATGTCGGTCTTTCACGTTTTCCTGTGACTGCGCTCACATCCTATCGGATGTTCGCTCCGTCACCGGCTATAACATATCGCGCCTTCGGCGCTTGCGTTCGGACGTTCCTTGGACATTGGATATTCATTCTTTTTCGTATATCGACAACAAAGTGTCGATGTGCTCAAAAATAATGTTGTTTGCCGCATGCCGTTCGTCGTTTGCCGTTGTATTAATTCTTTTTCAAGCTCCGTCTTGAAAAAGAATTAGGGACGCAACGGCACACAAAAACCGCGCCCTGCAGGGGCGCAACATATCGGTTTGATATGTGAAGCAATGAAAGCCAGGAGTTCAAATTCCTAATTCCTCATTCCAGATTCCGGCTTGTCCGGGTTGGGGCCTATATGGCACGGCATGCGAAACACCGCTGTCGTTTGTGCAACAGGCTCTTCAGCCGGCGTAAAACAGCAGGGCTATTGATTCCGCCGTCTTTCTCAGAAGCTGCGGAGCGCGATGGAACGCTTCTTTTGTGCTTATCGGCCCGTCGGCAATACAAAAGGCCGCGGATATGCCGTGATTGTATAGCTGCCTGTATCCTTCTCCCAGTTTTCCCGCCACCATGACGGCGGGGATATCGTATTTTTTTGCAAGATCGCCAACACCGGCCGGTGTTTTTCCGAATGCGCTTTGATAGTCCGCTTTCCCTTCGCCGGTTATTACAAGGTCACAGCCTTTCATCTTAGCACCCAGCTTCGTCGCTTTGATAACGGTCTCAACTCCGCTTTCTATCCTGGCGCCCGTAAACGCGACCATCCCGGCGGCCAGTCCGCCCGCCGCCCCGCCGCCGGGCAAGTTGGATATATCTACGCCGGTTTCCCGGCCCGTAACCCGGGCAAAATGCTCCACTGCTTTTTCCAGGCGCGCCACCATCTGCGGGTCGGCGCCTTTTTGCGGAGCATATACTCTGGCGGCGCCTTCTGCCCCTATCAGTGGATTGGTGACGTCGCACGCCGCCACGATCTTCACATCTTCCAGCCGCTTTTCAATACCGGAGAGTTCTATCCGCTCCACCTTTTCCAGTGCCGCTCCGCCGGTTTTTTTAATCTCTTCCCCTTTCTCGTCAAAAAATTTCACCCCAAGCTCGGCGGCCATGCCCATTCCGCAATCAACGGTCGCGCTCCCGCCCATGCCCACTATTATATGGCGGGCGCCGGCACGCACGGCATTTTTTATAAGCACGCCCGTGCCGCGGGTAGATGTCTTCATAGGGTCGCGTTCGTCCGGGGTGAGCAGGTCCAGTCCGCTCGCCGCAGCCATCTCGATCACCGCACGGCGTCCGTTGTCGAACATGCCGAATCTGGCTGTAACCGGCCTGCCGAGGGGGTCGGGCACAGCAGTTTCGACATACCGGCCACGAGCCGCCGCAACCACGGCCTCCACGGTGCCCTCCCCGCCGTCGGCCATGGGCGCCTCGATTACCACCGAACCGGGACACGCATCCAGAACTCCTTTTTTTATCGCTGCGGCCACGTCGGTAGCCGGGAGACATTCCTTGAATTTATCCGGTGCTATAATAAATTTCATATCCCGCATATTTCATAAACCAACGGCAGGGGCTTATATAAAGGTTTTATGCTCAGCATGTTAAATAGCGTTTTTAGGGCAACTCTGATTTTACAGTGTGTACCTGAGTTCCGCAAACGATGGTTTACCTGCCTGCAGCAGGCAGGCGGCACCTACTTTTTTGAAAAAAAGTAGGACAAAAAACTTTAAAGTTGTTCTTCGTGTTCTCTGCAGAGAATAGCCGTACGTTGTAGTCGTTAGACGTTTTATATAATTCTTTTCGAGTCCGTTTTCGCAAAGAATTATGGCGTTTGATTTCTTCGCATCTGCACCACTGGAAACGCGTGAAATAAGCGGGTTAACCCGCCAATTCCGTTCCAAAGAGGGTCAGAGCGGTGGTGCTTTCGATCTTGACTTTGCAGATATCTCCCTTTGAGATATTTTCACGTTTTGGAGCTGCGTCGAACACAACTATATCGTTTTGCCGTGTGCGGCCCATGGAACGCCCTTCGTGCGGCTGAGCGGAATTTTTGCCGGTGCACATAACATTCAGCGCGGCGCCTTTAAGTAAGCCCCGCCGCTTGATATCGTATCTTTGCTGTGCTGCGAGCAGTGTTTGTTGTCGCTCGCGTTTCACGGAGTCGGGCACGTCGTCTTCAAACGCGGCGGCCCGCGTGCCGGGACGCGGCGAGTAACGGAATATATAACTCTGTTGAAATCCAGTCGTTTCAAGGAGAAAAAGTGTTTGCTGAAAATCCCGTTCGGTTTCGCCTGGAAATCCTACGATAAAATCGCCGGACAGTGCCACATCGGGGATTATCTGCCGGGCGCGTTCTGTCATTTCCAGGTAGTCCCGTCTGCTGTATTTTCTGTTCATCGCCCGCAATATTTTATCCGAGCCGCTCTGGGCCGGGACATGCAGGTGCTCGCATACTTTTTCGTTCTGCGCCACTGCCTGAAGTATGTCGTCGGTCATATCTTTTGGATGGCTGGTGACGAATCTGATCCGCTTTAGCCCTTCGATTGCATTCAGATTTTCGAGCAATGCGGGCAGGCCTCCTTCGGCGCCCTCATTGTAGTTTGGGTGTCTTCCGTAGGCGTTCACGTTCTGGCCAAGGAGCGTTATTTCGATAACACCGGCTTCTGCAAGGCGTTTTACTTCATCCGTAACAGCCGCCAGAGGACGGCTTACCTCCGGCCCTCTCACGTCGGGCACTATACAGTAAGCGCAGTAATTGCTGCAGCCTCTCATTATAGCAGTGTAGGCGTGGTGCGGCTGCGCTCTCAGCGCCGGGTCGCGTTCGAATTCGAGCGGGCCGCCGCCCGTCTGTATTACGGAACGCCCAGTTTCGGATATCTTAGCGATATATGCCGGCACATTCAGAAAAGACTGCGTGCCGCAGACTAGCTGCACGAACGGAAATTTCCTTATAATATCCTTTTCCAGGCGTTGTGCCATGCAGCCGATAACGCCCAGTATAAAGCCGGGGTCGGCTTCGGCTTTTTTCCGCCACCTGCCCAGATGAGAAAACACTCTGTGTTCGGCTTGCTCTCTGACGCTGCACGTGTTGTAGAGCAGCACATCAGCATCGGCGGGCGTCGCGACGTATTTCAGCCCGTTTTGCCGCAGTGCCGCCTGCAGCAGTTCGCTGTCGAGTTTATTCATCTGACAGCCGAACGTTGTTATGTGAAAAGTCCCGGTCATGAGGTTCTTTTTTAGGTAAATTCCAGTCAAATTTCAGGGAGACGACCCGTATGGCTATTATCGTAGAAATCGAAATGGTTATTGTTATGTTCTCCGGGAGTGCGACACCCTGCATCAGAAAAAAAACTATTCCGCCTGCAAGGGAAGCCGTAGCATAGATTTCTCGATTCAAAATCAGGGGTGTTTCGCGACACAACACATCCCGGATAACACCTCCGAATGCCGCTGTCATCATCCCCATGATTATTGCGAAAAAATTTGACAGCCCACCGTCGAGTCCGATTTTGATTCCTATAATTGTAAATGTGCCAAGTCCAATCGCATCTGCCATACGAAGAACGTTTTTGACTCTTAATATCTTTGTTGCAAAAGAAAAAGTTAAAAGAGAGACAATTAGAATAAGTATAATATAGTTTTTGTCGGAAAGCCAGAAAACCGGTGTTCGGCCTATAAGAACGTCCCTAAGTGTTCCACCGCCGATAGCGGTAACGAAACCGACCACAATGACGCCGAAAACATCCATATTTTTTCGCGTGGCGAGAATCGCGCCCGAAACGGCAAAAACGGACGATCCGAAAAGATCTAAATAATAGATGTAATTCATTTACTTACCAGGATATAAATTTTTCAGATATTTCGGAAACTTACCGCCGGTGCTGGTATTTTCGTATTATCTCTTCGACCGCGCGGCGTCCGTTTCTTTCTTCCTTTTCGGTCGGCCCTTCGACACAGATTCTGATAAGGCGTGATTCCGGGTTATGTTTGACGTGGAACCACCACGAGGGAAATCGAAAGGTCAGCCCGTCCGTATCGTCTTTCTGGCAGTCCGTAAACGTCCGGCACAGGTCTTTGACGGCGGCGTCGGCTTTCTCCGGCGTCGGCATTTCGTGGCTAACCACACCGCTGTAGGCATATCTTGCCACATGCTTTGCCATGGCGGAAAGGGGTGACTGGTTGCGAGAGAGAGCCGAACACAGCAGAAGAAGTGCCAGCGGCGGCGATTCCCCGCCTCTGAATGCTTTGAAAAGGTGTCTTCCGTCGATGTCGAAGGCATATTCGGCGCCTTTTGCGATTATTGCTTCTCTTATCGGGCCTGTTGCGGGGCTGGTTTGGATCGGTTGTCCGCCTCCCCGCAGGACTTCTTCTCTGAAGGCGGCGCTTGATCGCAGGTCGTATGCTATTTTCAAATCGGGCTTAAGTTCGAGCAGTTCGCGTGCGATCAGGGCCCCGGCCACGTCGGAGCGCAGAGCGTTGCCTTTTTCATCGTAGAATGTGCACAGGTCTCCGTCATAATCGATCGCCATTCCCAGATGCGCGTTGTTTTCGCCTATCAGCCCCTGCACGGAGGTGTTGACGGGTCCGGCGGGGAATCGAAGCCCCAGAAGTTCCGAACCTGCGTCGGGTTCGCAGTGTGATTTTATGACGTCAAGCTGCGTTTTTCCAAGTATATAGGGTATGACCTCACCGCCGATGCCTCCCGAGCCGTCTATGACGACTTTAAGCGACTTGAGCTGCGGCATCAGTCCGATTAAGAACGAACGATAAGCCGGCAATATCCGTATGGTCTGGCTTCTGCCGT
>PWZK01000285.1 GCA_003567495.1 Candidatus Brocadiaceae bacterium | reverse complement strand
GACCGATTCGAACGCGAGTGCTGGGATCTCATCGAGAAGGAAACGCGCGTCTTCCTGCAAGCGTTGGAACGACTCGCCGTGGACCAGGAGCAGGCGGATATGCATTCCCGATAGGTCATCCCTGGCGGGGTCGAGACGACGCCCGGTGCATGCACAGTCGGCGCGCTGAGGCGTTCGGCAGGAGACGGACCGTGGCGCGTGAGGAGGCAGGGGAGAGGGGCATGAGCGGGGCATCAGCGGGCAGTTGGAGTGTGGCCGAGAATCTGGCCTTGCAGCGTCGGATTCTTGCCGACCGGCAAGCGCGCGTGAGGGACCTTGTGAGAGAGGCGCTGGCGCGACCTCTGTGCCCGTGCCCGGACCGCGATCGAGCGCCATGGCGCGGGTGTCCCGGACCTCGTTGGCCGGGATCCCGTGCCGGAAACCATTGGCGAGGCGGATGACATGATCCAGCAAATTCAGTTGTTCAATGAACGTCTTGCAAAGAACCTCGCGCAAGGACTTGCTGGCGGCTGAGTAGTTTCATAAATCCAATCTTGGGGGAACAATGGATAGTCAATCGCAAGAGCAACGTGCCCCATCCGCGAAACCCGTATCTCCTTGGCGCGGTGCAAACAAAGACAGCGGCCACCTCCCGCTGTTGACGAACCAGATCCATCAGGTCATCAGTCCGGTGCAGGAATGCTTGAAAAAAGCTAACGGTGAATATCAGTACCAAAAAAGAAAGGTCGATGAGATACGTGAAAGGTTGATGCGCGTCAGAAACAGGGGGCGCGAATCAGACTCTGCAGGCGATTGGGCTGCCATTATCCAGGAAGTTTCGGTATTAGCCCGGCACATCGGTCTTTCTGAGATCATAACACCAAACCTTCAAAACCTGAAAAAGAAACTAGAAACCCAACCTATGGCCGAAAAGGGCGTCCGCCCGGAATGGGGTTGGGGTAACCCGAATTCTTCTCTAGACTCGGCCTTTGATGACGCGAAAGAGCACATCTTGCCCGTGGCGGTTTTCGGTCTGCCGGCAGCTATCGTCGTGGCGATTGTTCTTAGGCTCTTTCTTGGTTTTCCATTTCTTTTGACGTTTCTTGGGTTTTGGGCTGTTTTGAGCAGCATGCCCTTGATGTCGTTTTATCTGTATAAACAAAAGCTGTCCACTTATGACAAGCTTACGAGCGACCTTGAAAGCCGACGATTGTCTATCCTTGGTGAATTAAAGAAGGAGATGGAGTTGCTTTCTGAAGAGATACATGACGAGGTTCATGCGCAACTGGAGGCTCTAGGCCGAAGGAAAGAGGAGCAGGGAAGAACCTGCGTCCAGAAAAACTACGAAAACGTCAAGTCTTTTTGTGAGATTGTTGATAAGCAGATCGGGCAATCGCCTTATGAGCTAGGAAACTGGTCGGCTGAGAATTGGGAGCAATGGACTGCAGCAAGCCGATCATCCAAAACTACTGGGAATGGCAACTACATACGAATCGGGCGTGTGGTTATTTCGGGTAAAGACGATTTTTTGGAAGGTGCGGTTGCTCAGTTATTTGAGGATCAGGAAATCCCCTATACCGTTCGGTTTCCAACAGAAAGGCCTTTGCTCTTCACCGGGAAGGGAGGTGAAGTACGTAAGGCAATAGGTGCTGCGCAAGCGTTCGTGGCGAGGATTCTCGCGATCCACTCTCCTGGTGCCGTTCAGTTTAGTTTTATCGATCCCGTAGGTCTTGGTAAGAATGCGGCGCCGTTTCTGCCTTTGAGTGATTACTCGGAAGAGTTGGTGGGGGGGCGGGCTTTGTCAGATCCGGAGCGGATTGATATTCGATTGCAAGACTTGTCTGAACATGTGGAAAATGTGATTCAGAAATATCTTCGGAGCGAATTCAAGACGATAGTACAATATAATCAGAGTGCTGGTGAGATTGCCGAGGCGTATCGGGTGCTTGTGGTGTTTGGTTTCCCGGTAAATTTCTCGGAGGCGGCGGGCCGGCGACTCGCTAGCCTGATGCAAAATGGCCCGCGTTGCGGCGTGTATCCTATCGTTGTAGCCGATGTCTCGAAGCCTTTGCCGCATGGTTTTGTGATGGAAGACCTGAGCGTCAAAGGTTGGTCCGTGGACTCCCAACGTCGTATTCATGTGAAGATGAGAGGGTTGCAGAAAGGGCTGGTGGAGCTCGACCCGCCGTGCCCTGCTGAGTTGCTGAGGCGCATTATCAAGGAGGTGGGGGAGGCAGCGAAAGATGCGCCGACGGTCGAGGTCCCGTACGCCAAGGTGCTGGGTGCGGCGGGGCTGGACCCGGACAAGCCGGAGGGCTGGTGGCGGATCGATGGTGCAGCGGACGCGGGGGAATGCTCGTCCGCCGGATCGGTGGAGATCCCGCTAGGCCCTGCGGGAGCACGCAAGATGCAACTCTTGACCTTGGGTAAGAGCACCGCGCACCACGTGCTGATTGGCGGGCTACCTGGCTCGGGCAAGAGCAACCTGCTGCATGTGATCATCACCACACTGGCGGTGAAGTACAGCCCGCGGGAGGTCGAGCTCTACCTGATCGATTTCAAGAAGGGGGTGGAATTCAAGCCCTATGCGAACCATTCGCTGCCGCACGCGCGGGTGGTTGCGATCGAGAGCGAGCGCGAGTTCGGGTTGAGTGTGCTGCAGGGGCTGGACGACGAGATGCAGCGCCGTGGCGAAGCCTTCCGCGGGATGGAGGCGAATGACCTTGCCGAGTACCGTCAGAAAACGGATAGTCCGCTGCCACGGCTGATCCTGATCGTGGATGAGTTCCAGGAGTTCTTCAGCGAGGATGATGCCATCGGTCGGCAGGCGGCTGGGATCCTGGACCGGCTGGTGCGGCAGGGACGCAGCT
>PWZK01000101.1 GCA_003567495.1 Candidatus Brocadiaceae bacterium | reverse complement strand
TGGTGGCGAGAGTCTGGCCGGCTGGCTCGTGGAGGACCCGCACGAGTATGATGGTGATGTTCCCGGTCAGGGAAGATCGATTGAGGATTTTAAGGACGAGTTTAACAAAATCTCCGGTCTTGGCGAAGGCGAATTCTTCGCAGCCGGGGGAGGAGGCTCCGGTAGGACAGCCAGCGAAAGCGCCGGCAGGGGTGGAAAAGGCGGCGGTGGCCACGGCGGGACCCGGGGTGGTCAATTTGGTATTAATCCCATATGGGGTCAAGATGCCTTTCGTTACGGAAGCGGAGGCGGCGGCGATAATTGTCAAGGTAAAAGTTATGGTGAGTATAAAGGCGGGGACGGCTATCAGGGCATAGTGGTGGTTTACTTCAGTCAATAACCGGTTGAAGAGTGAAAACACCGGACAGCCTGAAAGCCGGTTTCCGGCGCTGCGGTGATAACCGTTCGGAGTCAAGCCCAACGCCCCCGGAGAGCGCCGCTCTCCGGGGGCGTTTTTTACGTATGTATTCAACGGCCCGCTTGCAGCAAATTGTTAGTTAAACGTAGCACAGACATTCCTGTCTGTGGCTCACTACGGATTGGCTGAAAGGATTATAGGGACTTATGTTGAATTGTAAGTCCTCAGTGAACCCCCTGGCGGCAGGCAGGTGGTTCGTTGCATATATACTCTCCGGCATGGTCCCCACGCTCAGTATAACAGGATGAAGATACGTAATGCAATTTCAAAAGTTTTTGACTTTCTGAACATTTTACATTATATTATATGACTACCGGGTTTACTCATCATTTATCTTATGTTATAATAAGGAGAAATATAATATGAGATTTGGTAATGGCCGAAAATCAGCATATAGCGTATACAACTATGAGCTTGTTGGACTTTCAGGAACGTTTCCCTGATGAACAGGAATGCTATGACTATCTGGTACAAATACGCTTCCCAAGTGGTTTTTCGTGCCCTCAGTGCGGTTCGTATAAAACGGGGATTGTTGCTGGTCGTAGGCTGTGGCAATGTAAGAACTGTCGTGCTCAAACATCGGTGACCTCCGGCACGATTTTTCACAGAACTAAGACACCATTGCATCTTTGGTTCTGGGCCGTTTTCCTTGTTGCAAAAGACAAGCGAGGTCACTCGGCACTTCAACTTAGCAAAGATTTGAATATTTCTTACGACAGAGCTTGGCTGATGAATCATAAAATTAGACATGCTATGGCTTTCCGTGATTCGCTTTACCAACTGAATGGGGCGATAGAGATGGATGACGCCTATTTTGGAGCGCCAGATACCGGTAGGATAGGAAGAAGCACCAGACGCGTGAAAGCGCTTGTGGCAGTAAGTCTTACAGATGACAACAAACCCCTTTTTGCCAATATTCGTACGGTAAAGCGGCTCGATAACCGCTGTGTAAAAAAGTTCGCTACTACCAGGATAATGTCTGGAAGCACCGTTCATACTGATGGACTCAAAATTTACAGATGTTTGTCCGGTCTTGGTTTTTTTCATAAGGCAGTGCCCGTAAAGCAAGACAAAGCGAAACTCCTAAGATGGGTTCACATTATCATATCAAACGCAAAAGCTTTTATCACAGGTACCTTTCACGGTTTGGGTGATAAGCATATCCAGCGCTATTTGGATGAATTTTGTTACCGATTTAACCGCAGGTTTATGGAACATGAAATGTTCGATCGACTCCTTTTGGCATGCGCAACTGCCGAGCCAATAGGCCATGATGAGTTAACCCGGTAGTCATATAAAAGAATGGAAAGCAGACCAAAGTTTACACAAAATCTGAAGTCGAAAAAAGACAAAATGGCACTTAAGTAATTGTGTTTAGACAGGTTCTATCAGCATTTTCAAAGAACGTTGGGACAGTAGTGATTTAACATATTGATTTTTAAACCGTTATATTAAATCTTGTCGTTGGTTTATGAAATATGCGGGTTAAACCGGATGCCCGAACATTGAGGCCCTGGTAAGCGCGAAGTCGTATTTTACCGGGTCTTCGGGGCAAATAGCCCGAAATTTTCCGGTCACCTCAAGCGCCGCTTTCCAGTCGGCATTTTTACGTCCGGTCAGGCCCAGACGGCGACAGATGCGCATCATGTGAACGTCTAACGGAACGATCAGCGCATCCGGTTTCAGGCACCGCCACCCGCCCGGGTCAATGTTATCACTTCGTATCATCCAACGGAAAAAAAGACAGAGCCGTTTGCAAGCACTGCCTTTAACCGGCGAAGGCAAAAGATGCGAAATTCCTTCCGGCGAGCCGGCTACCTCTTTTGCAAGCGCCGATATGGCTCGTTCATACGTGAGATCGCCGCTTCCATGTGACAATGCTACAAAATCGGCTATAGTGCCATAATTTTCGAGTAAAGCTCTCGTGCCCGAGAGCAATCGAAAAATCTTTTCCGGCCCGGTGAATCGGTGGCGAAACCCGGCGCAGGCTGCACGCAACTCAGTCTGCGACGAATTCATTAAAAACCGGTGCGGGCGCCACTGCAGATTTTCAAGCAGCGCTTCGGCCGAACCAAGTATGCTCCTGACGCGTCCGTAGGCTATGGAGGCAGCAATCAGCCCGGCCAGTTCGCGTTCTTGCGGGTCGTCAAACCTGTAAAGAATCTGCACGGGATCCGAGTTTAAATATCGGCGTTTGTTATACCTTTCGTAACAAAGATCAAGATTTTTTTTATTCCCGGCGGCCTCAGGACAGCACAAAGACTCAGAAAAATATAATTTTTTGTCCATATTTCCTTGACACACCAAGAGCGATAATGATAAACTGTGCAGGATGAAATACGCCCGGGGCGCATAGCTCAGAGGCGAGAGCGCTACCTTCACACGGTAGAAGTCGCAGGTTCGAATCCTGCTGCGCCCACCATTTTTACCCGAAACAAAAAGCCGGCGAAACCGCTCCCTGCAAGCATTATACATAATTTTTCAGTTAACCGCTTTATAAAGAAGCGCAGGCGGGAACGCCTGCGCTTCAAAAGGCAGCCATATAGCAAACCTGCGTTGCTCGCTGAACACTTACATTTTACCAGCATTGCTCGACCTGGACAAGCCGAAATGAGGAACTTTGTCTTTCTTTTTCCGTTTCATCGAGCTCCTCGTGATGTTTTTAGTGAGATGAAGTACAAAACGTCTTTTAGCGCCAACGGCGCGGTATGTTGCAGCCTATGGTGAAGTGGAGGTCCAACGGGCCGGAGAGTAGCCATAGGAAACCGATGCGAGCACAATTCAGCCCTGTAGGGGCGGCATGATCTTCATCAGGGCTTACGGTGCCGCAGCGGCGTTCTGCCCCGCCGGGTAAGGGGGATCGAATGAAACCTGTCGTAAGGAAACTGGCCGAAAAACTCAACCTGCAACCACACCCGGAAGGCGGGTATTTCAGGGAAGTTTACCGCAGCGACGAGCAAATCTCAGCCGACGCTCTCCCGTGCCGTTATGAGGGGGACAGAAGTATATGCACTTCCATCTATTACCTCATAACCTCCGATGCCGGCTCCGCCATGCACCGGCTAAAAAGCGATGAAGTGCTGCATTTCTATATGGGCGACCCCGCACGCGTTTTCATGTTGCTCCCGGACGGCACGCGGCGGGACCAATTGCTCG
Source organism: Candidatus Brocadiaceae bacterium (assembly GCA_003567495.1). Classification (GTDB taxonomy): domain Bacteria; phylum Planctomycetota; class Brocadiia; order SM23-32; family SM23-32; genus PUMZ01. The sequence goes on along the minus strand of PWZK01000101.1, from coordinate 9,152 downwards.
GCAATGACATCTACGGGGGCGAGCGCCCACAGATTGTTGTGCCGAGAAACATCTGGTTCGGCATACGTGTCGTAGAAGGCGGAGATTACACCCTGACCGGAACAACGGTGGCTCCTGGCTTTGATTTTGAGGATTTTGAGCTGGATGATCGTAAGTCCTCAGTGAACCCCGTATCGTAGTTGAAAGAAGAAGAACCACCTGCCTGCAGCAGGCAGGCAAATGAGCACAGATTAATTGGTAAACACTTAATTAAAACATGAGGACGTAAGCTTTGTCACCAATAGAATCAGAAGATTTCAGAGTTGCTAAACTCAACGAGCTGAAGAAAGCGGGAGTGGACCCTTACGGAGGGCGTTTCCCCGACACCACAAAGATAAGCGAACTGACAGACTCTTTCGAAAAGCTGGAGGGCGCCACAGTGCGCGTGGCCGGCCGGATAATGAACCACCGGCCCATGGGCAAGGCATCCTTCACCGATATAAAAGATCGCAGCGGTTCGGTACAGGCGTTCTTTCAGCTCAAACGCCTGGGTGAGGAAAAATTCCACATCCATAACCAGCTCGAACCGGGAGACATCGTGGGCGCGGAAGGTGAACTAACCCGCACCAGAACAGGCGAAATAACGATCTTCGTGGAAAAATTTGAAGTCCTGTCCAAAGCGCTTCTGCAACCGCCCGAAAAATGGCACGGTCTCAAAGATGCCGAACTGCGCTACCGGCGACGTTACGTTGACCTTTTCTCCAGCGACGAAGTAATGGAGTGCTTCCGAAAACGCTCACAGATTATCGAGAATATAAGACGATACCTGGCCGAACGAGGCTTCCTGGAGGTTGAAACACCCATGATGCAATCGGTCGCCGGCGGAGCCGCCGCCCGGCCGTTTGTAACACACCACAACGCACTCGATATAGATCTTTTTCTCAGAGTTGCGCCCGAATTATACCTTAAAAGATTGCTGGTAGGCGGGATGGAAAGGGTTTACGAGATCAACAGAAACTTCAGGAATGAGGGCATCGATCGGCAGCATAACCCTGAATTCACCTCGCTGGAACTCTACCAGGCCTACGGCGATTACACCGACATGATGGTTCTGGCCGAGGATATCATCCGCACGCTCGCACTGCAGGTCAGCGACGACGGCCGGCTGCCCTTTGGCGAACATACCATCGATTATGCAAAGCCTTTTAAGAAAATTGATTATTTTGAGGCGTTTGAAGAAGCCAACGGTTTTCCGGCCGGCGATATGGCAAAAGTGCGAGACCGGGCCGCAGAGCTGGAGATAGACGTAAGCGGGCTGGGGCAGGAGCTTACCGTCGATAGAGTATTTGAACGCACAGTGGAGGACGCCCTTATCCAACCCACTTTCATAGTTGACTACCCGGCCGCACTCTCGCCGCTTACAAAACCGGCCGACGCAGATCCGGCTAAAGCGGAAAGATGGGATCTCATAATCGCCGGCATGGAGATCGGGCCGGCGTACACCGAACTCAACGACCCCCGAGTGCAGGAGAAAAAATTCATGCAACAGCTCGAGGGCGAGGATGCCGCCGAGCAGACTTTTCGCAGTATCGACAGGGATTTCCTGCGCGCCCTCTCACACGGCATGCCGCCCGCCGGCGGCCTTGGACTGGGCATCGACCGCCTTGTTATGCTGATGACCAATAAAACGGCGATCAGAGAAGTCATACTCTTCCCTCTTTTAAGGCCGTCTGATGATTGAAGAAAAGCAAACGATAGCCCGCACAAACAATACCGACATACTGATCCGTGCCGAGGATGTTTCCAAAGATTACCGCATCGGCAGGCAAAACCTGCGTGTCCTGCACTCGGTAAATGTCTCGGTAAAACGCGGAGAGATGCTGAGCATCGAGGGACCGAGCGGTGCGGGTAAAAGCACGCTTCTTCACATCTTGGGGATTCTGGATACGCCGACCGAAGGGCGGGTGATCCACGAAAATGTCAACATTGCAGGGCTCGGCGACAAATCTCGTGCAAGGAGAAGAAACAGACTTTTCGGTTTTGTCTTCCAGTTCTATCACCTTCTGCCGGACCTTACCGCGGCGGAAAATGTGGCACTGCCTGCACTGGCCGGACTTAAAGCGCACCGATGGATAAGCGGCCGCAGAACAGCTATTAAAAAAAGCCGCGTGTTGCTGGAAACAGTCGGCCTTAAAGATCGCAGCAAACATCGCCCCTCGCAGCTTTCAGGTGGCGAAAGACAGAGGGTGGCAATCGCAAGAGCCCTGATAAACGACCCAGAAGTGCTTCTCTGCGACGAACCTACCGGAAATCTGAACACCGAAATGGGCGAGGAAATACTGAATCTGCTTTGCCGGCTCAGACAGGAACTCAACACCACGCTGGTGATTGTAACACACGATGCCAAAGTGGCCGAAAAAGCACAGAGGAAAATATACATGGAAGACGGACGGGTGGTAGCTTCCGGAACCACCACTATGTAGACACTTAATATCGCAACATTAACAACAAATTGTTAGTGTACGAAGAATTAAGTCGATGTATAGGACTTATAGGACCTAAAAGGACCTATATGCTACAACATGCCGAGTGCGATTCATCGCGAAGCGGCGTGAGTTCCTCGAGCGCGCGCGCGCGTGCGGCCGCACATTCACCCCGAAAAAATCAGTAGTGTGCGCAGTACAAAGTGTCAATTTTAAACCAGGACTTGACAACCGCGCCGAAGGCGCCACATTTTCAAGGCGTAAGTCCTTGAAAGTGCGCAGGCGCTTGCCCCGAAGTCGATTTTATTGTATCCTTTAACCTGTTATTTAATGTATCATCACCTGTGCATCGGTCCGATAAAATGCGGGCTCTGACCAAAAAGCTCACTGTTGAAGGAGGCATAAATTGGGACTAAAAGTATATATCGACGGCGAACTGAAAGAAAAGGAAGACGCCCGAATATCCGTTTACGACCACGGGCTGCTTTACGGAGACGGCATATTTGAGGGAATCCGTGCCTATAACGGAAAGGTATTCCGCTGTAAGGCACATATAGACAGGCTTTTCGATTCCGCAAAAGGAATAGCGCTGAACATCCCGATTGAAAAGGAAGAACTGCAGGAGGCAATACTGCAGACACTCAAAGCTAACAACCTATCCGATGCCTATATCCGCATCGTGGTAACACGCGGCTGCGGAACCCTCGGCCTGGATCCGGCAAAATGTTCCAACCCGCAGATCATCATCATAACCGATTCTATCACCCTCTATCCGAAAGAAATGTATGAAAACGGCCTGGAAGTGATAACAGTCCCTACCACCCGCACTTCGCACAGCGCCCTGAGCCCGAAAATAAAATCGCTGAATTACCTCAACAATATTATGGCTAAGATAGAGGCCAGGCAGGCCGGGGTCGTCGAAGCTATAATGCTCAACAGTGCCGGCGCCGTGGCCGAGTGCACGGGCGATAACATTTTCATCGTAAAAGACGGCACTCTTATCACCCCTCCGCCGGATTCCGGCATACTGGAAGGCATCACCCGGAAAGTGGTGATGGAACTTGCCGAATGCGCGTCTGTAAAAGTAAAGGAACAACAACTGACCCGGTTCGACCTCTACATCGCCGATGAATGCTTTCTTACCGGCACGGCCGCCGAAGTAATACCGGTGGTTAAGATAGACAGCCGACAGATAGGCGACGGCGCCCCCGGTCAGACTACCCTGAAGCTCCTGGAAATGTTTCGCGAGGAAACGCACCATAACTCGATTATAAAGTAAAAAACAACTATTTGTCGCAATCTCACCTGCGACCCATCTTTTTTCAAAAAAGCCTGTTAAAAGCTCTTATATTCCTGTATATGAACGAGATACTCTCCAAAAGCAAGCTGGCGCCGGATACGTATAAAGTGACTATCAGGGCGCCAAAAATAGCTCAAAAGCGCCGGCCTGGCCAGTTCGTTATCGTGCGCGCGACAGAGCGCGGCGAGCGAATACCGCTCACTATCGCAGGCGCCGACCCGGCCCACCTGTCCATAACCCTGGTCTTTCAGGCACTCGGGCAAAGCACAAAAACGCTTGCGGCCCTCGCGCCAGGCGATAACATTCCCGATATTGCCGGCCCGCTGGGCCGGCCAACAGAACTGGGCCGATATGAACATGTAGTCTGCATGGGCGGCGGACTTGGCATAGCCCTTATAAACCCCATAGCAGAAGCACTCAAAGTAACATCGGAAAAGCTCACAGGTATAATAAGCGCCAGGTCTGAGAACCTGCTGATCCTGGAAGATGAAATGACCGGGCTCTGCGACACGCTGCACGTTGCCACAGACGACGGATCGAAAGGAGTAAAAGGATTTCCGACGGATATACTGCAGGATATTATAGAGTCGGGGGCCAGACCCGACGCAGTTTACGCCGTGGGGCCGGTCCCGCTCATGGCCGCCGTATCCGAACTCACCCGTCCTTATGGAATAAAGACTATCGTCAGCCTGAACCCGATAATGGTGGACGGCACCGGTATGTGCGGCGGATGCAGGGTCAGCGTGGGCGGAGAGACAAAGTTTGCGTGCGTAAACGGACCTGAATTTGACGGCCATCTCGTCGATTTCGCAGAACTGACCCGGCGGCTCAAACAATACAACTCAAAACCGGAGCAGAGAGATCTCCCACAGTATAAACCGGCACACACCTGCGACATAGCCCATACCACGCTTCAAAAAGCAAAACTGGAAGCCGCCGAAAGTTCTGAACGCCCGGCCGATATTCCGCGCCAACCCATGCCGGAACAGAATGCCGAAGACAGAATCCGCAATTTCGACGAAGTGCCCCGCGGACTGAGCCCGGAGCAGGCAAGGGCCGAGGCCAGGCGCTGCCTGCAGTGCAAAAACCCGATGTGCGTGGACGGATGTCCGGTGGGCGTTGATATACCGCGTTTTATAAAACTTATCGAAGAAGGTCGATACGTCGAATCCGCCGGGGCTCTCAAGGAAGATAACGCACTGCCCGCCGTTTGCGGCCGGGTCTGCCCGCAGGAAGTGCAGTGTGAAGACCTGTGCGTCCTGGGCCGTAAAGGCGACCCCGTAGCGATCGGACACCTGGAACGGTTTGCCGCCGACTACGAATATGAACACGATACCACTCCAAAAACCGAATGCCCGCAGCAAAAGGGCGACCGCGTCGCCATCGTCGGCAGCGGGCCGGCGGGGCTAACGGCCGCAGGGGAGCTTGCCCGCATGGGATATGAACCCGTCATACTGGAAGCACTTCACGAACCGGGAGGCGTGCTTACATACGGGATACCCCAATTCAGACTACCTAAGGAAATCGTGCAACGCGAGGTCGATTATGTGCTGTCGCTGGGGGCCGTGCTAAAAACCAATTTCATAGTGGGAAAAACCGCCACAATAGAAGAACTTTTTGCAGAAGGCTACATGGCCGTGTTTGTCGGCAGCGGCGCCGGCCTGCCCATTTTCGTCGGCACGCCCGGCGAAAATCTTAATGGAGTGCTGAGCGCCAACGAATACCTTACGCGCGTGAATCTTATGCGAGCCTACGACAGGCGCCATGAAACACCGGTCATGATCAGGCCGCGTGTGGCCGTGCTCGGGGGCGGTAACGTGGCCATGGACGCCGCACGCACTGCAAGACGCCTGGGCGGCCAAGAGGTCACCATAGTGTACCGTCGCTCGGAAAAAGAAAGCCCCGCGCGAAAAGAAGAAACAAAACACGCAAAAGAAGAAGGTATAAATATCCGGTGGCTTTGCAATGCCGTTGAAATCCTGGGCGACAAACAGGGATGGGTGCGCGGTTTAAGATGTGTGGACATGCAACTGGGCGAACCCGATGAAAGCGGGCGCCGGCGTCCCTATCCCGTGGAGGATTCAGAGTTCGAAATGCCCGTCGATATGGTTATAGTAGCGTTCGGCAACCGCCCGCATCCGCTGGTGCCGCAGACAACACCCGGGCTGAAGACAACCGATAGGGGCACCATATCCGCCGAAGCCGGCACGGGTGAGACAAGTCTCGAAGGAGTCTTCGCTGGAGGTGATATAGTTACCGGAGCCGCCACTGTGATACAGGCGATGGGCGCGGGAAAAGATGCGGCTTTCGCCATCGACGATTACCTGAAAGAAAAAACGAATAAAACTTTTTCAAAACCGGGCGTAAAAACCTTTTAGACAGGCTAACGTTAGTGATTAAAAATCCGAGCAGGAAGTCCCCGGTAAAACACGTCCGGATTTAGAGCTATACGTCAATAACCGAAATCCGTCAAAACAAGGCCGGCGGTAATGTGAGGAACGGGGTTCACTGAATATTTACATCCGGAGGATTTATAATGACGAACTCCAGCAATGATCCCGCCGATTTGAAAGAAGCATATCAACAAGGCGACGTTAAGAAAGTCGTAGAACTGTGCGAATCCACGCACCCGGCGGATGTTGCGGAGGCACTTGCCGAATTTGAGCCTGAAGATATCTGGGGGATACTTTCCCAGCTTTCGGGAGAGACGCTCTCGGAGGTTTTTTTCCGCCTTGAAGCTGATGTCCAGACCGCAATAGCCGAATCGCTCTCACGCCGTGAACTGGCGACGCTTGTGACCGTAATGGCGCCGGACGACAGAGTGGACCTGCTGAAATCGCTCTCACCTGAGAAACATGATACCCTGCTGCCGGTACTTGCCCATGCCGAAAGGGAAGATATACGCAGGCTTGCCTCGTTCCCCGAAGGCACCGCCGGAGCCGTTATGACTTCGGATTATGCCATGCTCTCCCCGCACCAGACCGCAGGCGATGCCATAGCAAAGGTGCGACGCGAAGCGCCCGATAAAGAAACTATCTACTATTGCTACGTGGTCGGACCCGCCCGAAAACTGCTGGGGTTCGTTTCGCTCAAAGATCTGATCCTGTCCCCGGCCGATAAAAAAATAGAAGATATGATGAAACGTGATGTCATTTCTGTGAAGGCTGATGAAGACCAGGAAGATGCCGCCCGCAAGATCGCCGAGTACGACCTTATAGCACTGCCGGTGGTAAACGATAACGGCGCCCTGCTCGGTATTATTACCGAAGATGACGCCATCGACATTATCGAACAGGAACATACCGAAGATCTGGAGAAATTTATGGCTATCTCCGGAGAACACCAGGCAGGATCTTACCTGAGACAAAACGCAAGAAAACACTTTACGAACAGAGTGGGCTGGATCGTCGGACTGGCCATGCTGGGGTTGGTGTCCGGAAGAATAGTGCAGGGATTTGAAGGGGCACTGGAACAACTGGCCATCCTGGCGTTTTTCATGCCTATGGTGGCCGATACGGGCGGAAATATAGGCAGCCAGTCGGCCTCTGTTATAATTCAGGCGCTTGCCCTGAAAGAAATATCGGTCAGTAACGCAGCAAAGATAATACTGAAAGAATTCCGCATCTCATTGCTGCTGGCCGCCGTTCTTGGCATCCTCGCTTTCGGAAACGTTTTTATTCTTTCTATGGGGTTTGAAATCGATATAGCCCTGCATAAAGTGGCGTTTGCCATTGCCCTGGGACTGACACTGCAAGCTATATCTTCGGCCGTTATCGGCTCGATCCTGCCGCTCCTGGCCGCAGCGTTGAAAAAAGACCCGGCTGTGGTAGCCAGCCCGATGCTCACTACCCTCGTCGACCTCACCGGACTCGTAATATATTTTACCACGGCCACCATTATACTGGGGCTGCACTGAAAAAAGCCCCTGCGATAGCCGCCGGCCCTATGCTGACCATCCTCGTCGATCTTACAGGACTAATAATATATTTTACCACGGCCACCAATATATTGGGGCTATAAGGCGCCTGATTCTTTTGCACCAGCCGAAGCATCAAAACCGGTGACGCATACCTCCCGCTTCGCCCATTCGCGCAGGAGATTTTTTGTCCCTTCCAGATGCGCAAGCAGGGTTTTAAGGCCCGGATCACATGAGTCACAGGCCCTGAGATAATCGTATTCGAGGGTTATAGAAGGGCTCCCTGAGGCGGCCAGAGCAACATATTCGGCCACCATATTGCTTTTTTTTGTGGGGGGCCAGTGGTCAGAGCCGTCGATGACGTCGTGTACGTGCATATGTGTTACGGCACGGATAAAATCCGGCGAAGGGCGCCGCGGCAGTCCGAGACGCTTAACGCCCTGCAGGTAATGACCGGTGTCCCAGCAAGCCGCTGCGTCGCGTCCTCCCAGTGTCGCGAGAACCTCATCGGGCCTATCACCGATCATGATTCCGGGGTCGTCGGCCTTTCTGGCCAGCTGGGTTTCGCTTAGGAGGCGAACGTCTCCACCTAAGTTTTCCAGATATTCAAATCCAAGTGAAAAAAAGTTGTTGTATTTTCATATCAGTTGCCGTTCCATCCGTTGCCATTAATTCAAAAATCTCAATTCAAAATCCGCTCTGAAACGTTCAACGACTTCTCTGTTTTGGGGGTCAAACAGAGCGTTGCGCGTCTGGCCTGGATCGTTACGCAGGTCGTAAAGCTGCTCTGCATTACCCGGCACATTATACCTGACGTAGGCGTAGTCTTCGGACCACAGAGCTCTGCCGAACTCACTTTCAATCGGAACAAGGTCCCTTCTCCGAATATCTCCTTCGTAACTGCTCAGCAAGGGCAGCAGCGAAAAACCTTTCAAACCTTCAGGCGCGCTGCGGCCTGCAAGATCGCACAATGTCGGCAGAATATCCAGCCCGTTTGAAACAACATGCCGACAAGCAGAGCCGGCCGGAATCCTATCATCCCAGCGTATGATCAGCGGCACCCGGCAGGCTTCTTCATACAGAGCGGTTTTATGTTCCAGAAGATGACTGCCGTCATGATCCCCATGGTCCGAAGTAAATACGACAACTGTATTTTCGGACTGACCTGATTTTTCAAGCGCGTCCAGCACTTTTTGAATTTGGGCATCGACCAATTCAGTCAATCTGGCATAAGCCCTGCGGTGTCTGCACCATTGTTCTTCTCCCCAATGCTTACTTACCCATTTCCTGAACCCGCGCTGATTTCTGATAACTTCGATAGCCGCAGGCTCATTTTCCTGTGGGGCATGATTCTTAGTATCTTATTTGTAATTATCTTGTTTTATTGGCAAAAAGATTTAATTGAGACGCTGTAAGTGTTGCTTACATAAGAATTAGGAATTAGAAATTAGGAATGAGGAATGAGGAATTAACG